>CANTHI010000379.1 GCA_947653505.1 uncultured Eubacterium sp. | reverse complement strand
AAAGATCAGAATCAGAATCTTTATCCTGTGAATCCGGATTTTTTGTTTTAACTCTGATAATTCTTCTGCACTCTGCTCTGGCAGCGCCCGCAATGTAGTATTTTTGCTTTTTGCCATGATTTTCTCCTATGGTAATTCCAGTTTCTGGCCTGCATAGATCATATCCATATCTTCAATGCCATTTAATTCACATATTTTCCTTGCTTTTGCTGAGGTACCATATATTTTCTTACTGATACCGACCAGACTTTCGCCTTTTTTTACAATATAATATCCCTGCAGCAGACTGGTCTGTGCTTCAGTCAGAGCAGACGTCTGTGCGGAATCCTGTTCTCCACTGCTGCCTGTTCCTTCCTTCTGATCCTTAGACGCATTTTTCCCGGAACTTCCATCTGACTGTCCATCCTTTCCAGACTGTCCACTGCTGCCGGAATCACCAGAACCTGCCTGTCCACCACTGCCGGATCCAGCATTTTCCTGTCCGCTGTTTTTTGTTTGTATATCTTTTGCCTGTTTTCCATTTCCTGACTGAACCGCGGAGCCTGCCTGTCCATCTTTTCCGGTTATATCTTCTCCGGACTGTCCATTTTCTCCGGATGCTTCTGTCTGGTCATCTGCAGACTGTCCATTTTTTTCGGATGTATCTTTTTCAGACTGCCCATTTTTTTTAGCGCTGCCATCTTCCGTTTTTTTATCTCCAGAATTTTTCTTATTTCCAGCCTCATTGAGATCTGCCTGATTTTCATCCTGTACATTCGCGCTCATGACTGGTACATCCGAAGATTTTACACCAGACTGTCCGCCGTGACCGGATATCTGGTTCACCGCGGATTCCAGATCTTTCATTTTTTCCACATTGTTTACTGTACTCACACCAAGCACACAGACGGAAAGTACCAGTAACAGACTTGTTGTATACAAAACACCATTCCACTTTCTTTCTGATAACTGTGCCTTTTTTTCCAAAAGCATCTCCCGATAGCTGTGAACAAGAGGCTCCTGTATTTCATCCGGAGAAATATCCAGCTCACGGTTTTTATTTTTTTCGATCATATATTCCTGCATCTGCGGATTTTTTTCATAATAAACATAATATCCTTCTTTCCGCTGCAGTACATTTTTATCAAAAACGTAAAATGCCTCTTCATTTTCTACCTGATCGAGCAAAAATAGTACATTTTTCTGAATATTGAAATTCTTTTTATGATTCTGCTCCAATTCTGCTGTCAGGCCGGAAGATGCATTGCTGACATCCTGTCCCCAGCCTACAATCTCCAGATTATCATAAAAAGTTTTCATTTCTTTGTAAATAAACGCCCACGTATCATCGCTAAATTCCAAAATATGTTCTTTGAAAAATTCATCTTCGATCCGGATCAGTCCGCTTATAAAATATCTGGTATAGTCTTTTCCTTTTTCGACTCTGCCCAGCAGCATAAATCCGCGGTTTGTCCATGTTTCCTGTACTTCCTGCGTATGTAAATACGTATATACATAATCCTCCAGATAGACTCTCGTACTCCCTGTACTGATTCCAATCTGCCGGATATTCTTTGGTAGTGTTCCTGACGTTCTCTGTTTTTGTTCTGCCACCTCGCACACCTCTTTCCATATTTTCGGATATGCGTTCAATGTAGCATAACAGTCAGGCTGATTTTGACAGATATTGTTGTCAGCATCTCAGATTATTTGAGATCGTTGCAGATTATAATTCTGTACGTCCCTCCAGAGCCCGCAGTAATGTCACTTCGTCTATATATTCCAGATCACCGCCTACCGGAACTCCGCTGGCGATACGCGTGACCTTTATTCCTGTCGGTTTGATCAGCTTGCTGATATACATCGCTGTTGTTTCGCCCTCAAGACTGGAATTGGTTGCGATAATCACCTCACTGACATCTCCCTGCAGACGCTGCATCAGCTCTTTGAGCTTAATATCCGCAGGACCGATCCCAAGCATGGGGGAAATGGCCCCATGCAGAACATGATAAACTCCTTCAAATTTTCCAGTTTTTTCATAGGCCGCCAGATCTCTGGGATTTTCTACAACCATAATCGTCTTCTGATCCCGATTCACATTTTTACAGATCGGACATACCTCATCATCTGTCAGCGTATAGCACTGCTTACAGTAGCGGACCTTCTTTCTTGCCTCCAGAATAGACTCTGAAAGCTGCTCTACTTCTTTTTCCGGCATATTTAATATATGAAATGCCATACGCTGCGCGGATTTTATACCAATACCAGGCAGACCCGCCAGAGACTCAATCAGTCTGCTGATCTGCGCGCTATAATAATCCATGCTTAAAATAACCCCATTCCGCCGCCAAGGCCACCGGTAATCTTACCCATTGTATTTTGTGAATATTCATCAATCTGACGCATGGCTTCATTCGTAGCTGCCATAATCAGATCTTCCAGCATCTCCACATCATCCGGATCTACTGCCTCCGGATCAATTTTAATCTTTGTCACAACACGTTTGCCGGATACAGTCACTTCTACCACTCCGCCGCCCGCAGTCGCAGTCATCTCTTTTTCTTCCAGCTCTTTCGTAGCGTCTTCCATCTGTTTTTGCATTTTCTGTGCCTGCTTCATCAGATTTGCCATATTGCCCGGCATCCCGCCACCTGGAAATCCTCCTCTTTTTGCCATACGATTTGTTCCTCCTTGGATTTGATTTTTTGACTGTTATTGATTTTAACGCAAAATTTCCGTTCTGACAATATATGGATTCGTTTTTACAAAAAATACATACCGTTCCTAATCTGAAAAATCCTCAACTTCGATCTGGGTATGAATCATCTGCTCCAAATCCACATATTCTGTTTCAAATGATTGTCCGGCATCCTGTAACCGGATTTGTATCTGCACTTCTTTCCCTATACTTTTGGAAATAATATCTTTAATTTCTTTCTGACGTTCCTCTTTGGATAACATATCACTGATAATAAAGTCATCCAATACAATTAACAGTACATTATTTTCTCCTATACTTAAACGCGCTTTTCGCATAAATACACTTAATGCATCCGGCATTTGCGCTACAATATTTCTCCAGTTTTCTACTACCTGACGGATATCATCGGAAACGGCTTCCTGCATCAGCATCCGTCTGTCAGAACTTTTTTTTTCGTCCGGAAAACTACCCGGATTTTCATTCGAATCAGCTTTCCTGCCGGCATATCCTTTCGATACTGATTCTGCAGGCTGTACCATACCTGATTCTATTTTCTTTTCCAGATCACGCAATCGTGCTAAAATCGAGCTGACATCCTCTTCCATCTGAGGACGGCACAGCTTTATCACTGCAATCTCAATGACAATCCGTTTTTGTGTGGAATAACGCACCTGATTGGATAATTCAGAAAAAATGTGAATATAGCGGATCAGCTGCTCACTTTCAGCCATTTTACATTCTTCTTTTAATAATTCCAGATTTTCACTGGAAATATCCAGTACATCTTCCATATCATCCGAGCTCTGTAGCAGTAGCAGATTACGCAGATACCAGGTAAAATCATTGACATACTGGCTTAAATCCCTGCCTTCGCCAACCAGCTCTTCTATATAACGCATGGCTGCTGTGACATCATTGCCCAGCACTGCACGAAACATTTTTGAAAAACGTTCTGTATCAACCGCTCCCAGCACTTCCAGCACATGATCGTACGTCAGCTTTTGTCCCATATAAAATGCCATACACTGATCCAGCAGACTAAGTGCGTCACGCATCGCGCCATCCGCGGCCTTCGCAATATAACGGACCGCTTTTTCTTCTGCCTCTGCCTGTTCCTGCTGCAGTAAATCCTGTAGTCTTTCAGAGATTGTATGAACAGAAATGCGGTGGAAATCATATCTTTGACATCTTGACAGGATGGTTACTGGTATTTTATGAGCCTCTGTAGTCGCAAGAATGAAAATCACATAAGAAGGCGGCTCTTCCAGCGTTTTTAAGAGCGCATTAAATGCCCCTATAGACAACATATGGACTTCATCAATGATATATACCTTATACCTGCCTTCAGTAGGGGCATACGTTACTTCCTCACGGATTTCCCGTATATTATCTACCCCATTGTTGGAAGCTGCATCAATCTCAATCACATTCATGGAAGTTCCGGACGCAATAGCCTGACAGGAAGCACACGCTCCACAGGGGCTTCCATGAACTGGCTGTTCGCAATTAACTGCCTTTGCAAATATTTTAGCAATCGTGGTCTTCCCCGTCCCTCTGGTACCGCAAAACAGGTAAGCATGTCCGATACGGTCTGCCTGAATCTGATTCCGGATCGTTTCCACAATTGCATCCTGTCCTTTTACATCTTCAAAATTCTGCGGCCGGTATTTCCGG
>CANTHI010000378.1 GCA_947653505.1 uncultured Eubacterium sp. | reverse complement strand
CGTGACCGGTGCGGGATGAAGCTTACAATCGAACCGGTTTTTGAGCCGAAAAAGGAAAACAGCCGGAAAAAAGAGAATGACAGACAGATTGAATATGAGGTCAGACGGATTCTGGGCAGGGCTGGCCATCTGGCAGGGGAAGTGGAGCAGGAGTACGCGGGAGAAGGCATGGCGGCACAGGGATCTGGCGGGCATGACCCGGGTCAGAAAGGTGCAGGTCAGGAAGGCTCAGGTCAGAAAGGTGCAGGTCAGGAAGGCTCAGGTTATAAAGGTACAGGTCAGGAAGGTGCAGGTCAGGAAGGCTCAGGTTATAAAGGTACAGGTCAGGAAGGCTCAGGTTATGAAGGAACAGGTCAAAAAGGCCCTGGGGCAGGAAGCGCAGACTTTGGAGGTACAGGTTCCGGGGGTACAGGCTCTGGTATGAAAAGCTCTGCCGGTGCGTCCCGCAGGGCAGGCGGACCGCGCAGGGAGTATCCGCTGCGGCGGTCGGACAATCCGGATGTTGTTTACGGCAGGGATTTTGAGGATGAAGCCATACCAATCGATCAGATCGAAGGTGAGATGGGCGAGATCGCCATACGCGGGAAAGTGCTGGATGTGGATACGAGACAGCTGCGCAATGGGGAAAAGAGTATTGTAATCGTTACGCTTACGGATTTTACAGACTCGATTGTAATCAAGATTTTTTCCAAAAATGAGCAGCTGGATGAATTGCTGGCAGGCGTGAAAAAGGGCGCCTGTTTAAAAATCAAAGGAGTCACGGCGTTCGACCGTTTTGACAGCGAGCTGACGCTTGGATCCATTGCGGGTATTAAGAAAATACCGGATTTTGTGGAATACCGGATGGATACGGGTCCGAAAAAACGGGTGGAGCTGCACTGTCATACGAAGATGAGTGATATGGATGGTATTTCGGACGTCGGGGATATTATAAAACAGGCGATGGCATGGGGGCATAAAGCGCTGGCCATTACGGACCACGGCGCGATCCAGGCATTTCCGATTGCGAACCATGCCGTACCGGACGGGGCGGATTTTAAGATTATTTATGGCGTGGAAGCGTATCTTGTGGATGACCTGAAAACGATTGTATTTGAACCTCAGGGACAGAGCCTGCAGGATTCGTATGTGGTGTTTGACCTGGAGACAACGGGGCTTAGTCCGAACGTACATAAGATTATTGAAATTGGCGCGGTGAAGGTCGTAAATGGAAAGATTGTGGACCGTTTTTCCAGATTTGTGAATCCGAAAGTGCCGCTGCCGTTTGCGATCGAGGAGCTGACGAAAATACGGGACGACATGCTCGTAAACGAACCGGAAATCGCGCAGATTCTGCCGGAATTTATGGAGTTTTGCAAGGGCAGTGTGATGGTGGCGCACAACGCGGAGTTTGATATGGGATTTATCCGCAAAAACTGTGAACAGCTGGGACTGGCCTGTCCGGTCACTTTTGTGGATACTGTAGCGATGGCGCGGTATCTGCTGCCGCAGCTGAACCGGTTTAAGCTGGATACCGTAGCCAAAGAGCTGCATATTACGCTGGATAACCATCACCGTGCGGTGGAGGATGCGGAGTGTACGGCTGGGATATTTGTGAAATTTGTCCAGATGCTTGCGGAGCGCGGGATTTTGGATCTGGATGCGTTAAATGAACAGGGCAGGGCGACGCCGGAGCAGATTATGAAGATGCCGACCTACCATGCGATTATTCTGGCCACGAATGATTACGGGCGGGTCAATCTGTACCGTCTCGTATCCATGTCGCATCTGAAATATTTTCACAAACGTCCCAGAATACCGAAAAGCGAGCTGCTGCGTTACCGTGAGGGGCTGCTGCTTGGCTCCGCCTGTGAAGCCGGAGAGCTGTATCAGGCAGTGCTGCTTGGCAGACCGCAGAACGAAATCGCGCGTATTGTCAGCTTTTATGATTATCTGGAAATACAGCCAAATGGCAACAACGCGTTTATGCTGCGCGAAGAACGGTATCCGGTGAACACAAAGGAAGATCTGTGGGAGATCAATAAGCAGATTGTAAAGCTGGGGGAAGATTTTAACAAACCGGTCGTCGCGACGTGTGACGTACATTTTTTAAATCCTGAAGACGCGGAGTACCGCAGAATCATTATGGCGGGACATGGATTTAAAGATGCGGATGAGCAGGCACCGTTATACCTGCATACTACCGAAGAGATGCTGCAGGAATTTGACTATCTTGGCAGCGAAAAGGCAGAAGAGGTCGTGATTACCAATCCACAGCGGATCTGCGATGCCTGTGAAAAAATCTCTCCGGTGCGGCCGGATAAGGCGCCGCCGGTTATTGAAAACTCCGACCAGATGCTGCGGGATATCTGTTATAACAAAGCGCACGAGATGTATGGAGACGATCTGCCGGATCTCGTGTCAAAACGGCTGGAGCGGGAGTTAAATTCCATTATATCCAACGGCTATGCGGTGATGTATATTATCGCGCAGAAGCTTGTATGGAAGTCCGTGGAGGACGGGTATCTGGTCGGCTCCCGTGGCTCGGTCGGTTCTTCTTTTGTAGCCACGATGGCAGGCATTACCGAGGTCAATCCGCTGAGTCCGCATTATTACTGCGAATACTGTCATTTCAGCGATTTTGACTCCGAAGAGGTCCGCGCATACTCCGGACGCTCCGGCTGTGATATGCCGGACCGGCTGTGTCCGGACTGCGGCAGGCCGCTTGTAAAAGCAGGATTTGATATTCCGTTTGAGACGTTTCTGGGCTTTAAGGGCAACAAAGAGCCGGATATCGACCTGAATTTTTCCGGTGATTACCAGAGTAAAGCGCATAAATATACCGAGGTTATTTTTGGCGCCGGACAGACGTTCCGTGCGGGGACGATCGGTACACTGGCGGATAAGACGGCGTTTGGATACGTCAAACGCTATTATGAGGAACGCAATATTCACAAGCGTTTTTGCGAAATCAACCGGATTGTGCAGGGGTGCGTCGGTATCCGCCGCACGACCGGACAGCACCCGGGCGGGATTGTCGTGCTTCCGATGGGAGAGGAGATTTATTCCTTTACCCCGATCCAGCATCCGGCGAACGATATGTCGACGGATATTATTACGACGCATTTTGAATACCATTCGATCGATCATAACCTGCTAAAGCTGGATATTCTCGGGCACGATGATCCGACGATGATCCGTATGCTGGAAGATCTGACCGGGCTTCACGCGACAGACATCCCGCTGGACGATCCGGCGGTTATGTCCATTTTTAAAAGTACGGATGCATTGGGGATTCAGCCGGAAGATATCGGCGGCTGTACAGTCGGGTCGCTGGGGATACCTGAGTTTGGTACGGAATTTGTCATTCAGATGCTGATTGATACAAAGCCGCAGTCTTTTTCCGATCTGGTGCGTATTTCCGGTCTGTCACACGGGACGGACGTATGGCTTGGCAACGCGCAGACGTTAATCGAAGAAGGCAAGGCAACGATTTCCACAGCGATCTGTACCCGTGACGACATTATGATCTATCTGATCGGAATGGGGCTGGAGAGCGAGCTGTCCTTTACGATCATGGAATCCGTGCGTAAAGGAAAGGGATTAAAGGATGACTGGATACAGGCCATGAAAGAGCATAACGTTCCGGACTGGTATATCTGGTCGTGCCAGAAAATCAAGTACATGTTCCCAAAGGCACACGCGGCAGCGTACGTTATGATGGCGTGGCGGATTGCCTATTGTAAAGTCTTTTATCCGCTTGCTTATTACGCGGCCTATTTTTCCATCCGCGCGACTTCTTTTAACTATGAGCTGATGTGTCAGGGACGGGAAAAGCTGGAGTATTTTATGCGGGATTATGACAGACGCAAAGATACGCTGACCAAAAAAGAGCAGGATACCGTCAAGGATATGAAGATCGTGCAGGAGATGTATGCCAGAGGGTTTCGGTTCTGTCCGATCGATCTGAATATCGTAAAAGCAAGACATTTCCAGATTATAGACGGAAAGCTGATGCCGGCCTTAAGCGCGATTGATGGTATGGGAGAAAAGGCGGCAGACGGTGTGGTAGAGGCGGTGAAAGACGGACCGTTTTTGTCAAAGGATGATTTCAGACAGCGGTCGAAGGTGAGTAAGTCTGTGGCGGATTTGATGGGAGATCTGGGGATCTTGGGGGGAATTCCGGAGTCGAATCAGATGTCTATTTTTGATTTTGCGTGAGACAAAAATTTTTTTGGATGCGCGGACGACGCTGCGGGCGGCGGGGTGGAACCAGGCTGGGAGATACACCCTGGGCGGACTGGGGCAACGCTGCGGTGAACGAATCGCTAACTGCGACTAAGACAGTCGGCGTGTGGGCCTCCTGTCTAAGTCTCCG
>CANTHI010000377.1 GCA_947653505.1 uncultured Eubacterium sp. | reverse complement strand
AAGATAACATTTTTATGTAAATTGTTGCCTTCTTTACTTTAAGTTCGCGCCTATGAGGGTCTGCCCCACTGGGCATAAACTGCGCATTCCGTAAAAATGTGATTCAGCGTTTCCACACAGAAACCAGTGAAAACGGAATATGGATTGCGATCTTTTATGAAATCCGCTATAATGACTGTATCAGCAAACAATAGCAGCACTCCCGAAGAGAAATTTGAATCGCAGACAGCATAACAAAGAGTGCATTTTTATTGGAATATATTAGTATAAAACAACAGGAGAGAGTAAAATGAGTGAAATGAAACAAAAACTGCATACAGGAGAGCTTTATCTGCCAGGCGATGACGCAATTATGAAAGAGCAGATGGTTTATCAGGACAGGCTGTGCGAATATAATCAGACCAGGCCGTCCGAACAGGAAAAAAGAGCAGCCATGTTAAAAGAAATGCTTGGTGACTGCGGGGAAGGGGTTTATATTGAAGCTCCGTTTTATTCCAATTTTGGCGGGCACCACTGCCATTTTGGAAAGATGGTTTATGCCAATTATCATCTGACCTGTGTGGATGATACCCATATTTATATTGGTGATTACACAATGCTTGGGCCGAATGTGACGATTGCGACGGCCGGTCATCCGATCCTGCCGCAGCTGCGCGAACAGGTGTATCAGTACAATATGCCGGTTCATATCGGCAGAAACTGCTGGATTGGTGCAGGAGCAGTGATTCTGCCGGGTGTTACAATTGGTGACAATACGGTCATCGGAGCTGGCAGCATCGTGACAAAAGACATTCCACAGGATGTCGTTGCAGTCGGAAATCCATGCAGGGTACTGCGGGCGATACAGGAGCAGGACAGAAAGTATTATTTTAAAGACCGCCAGATTCCATCAGAAATACAGGCTTGTCTGAAAGAAAACGAACGGTAACAGGCAACAGGAAACCATAAGGAAAGGAAGCCATTATTTTATAGAAGCGGAGGATCAAAAGTGTTCGCGGATTATCATGTACATACGGAATTTAGCAACGATTCTGATTATCCAATGGAACAGGTCGTAAAGGATGCCATTGCCATGCGGATGGATGAGATCTGTTTTACAGACCATGTAGATTATGGGGTGAAGGATGACTGGGACTGTGGTCATGCGATCCGTTATGATAGGGGAGAACCACTTATCAATGTAAATTATCCCGAATATGCGGCCAGCATTCAGAGACTGCGGGAGCAGTATGGAACGCAGATTATGCTGCGGATGGGGATGGAGTTTGGAATGCAGGTACATACGATTTCACAGTTTGAAGCGTTGTTCCACAGATATCCCTTTGATTTTATCCTGTTGTCAGTGCATCAGGCTGATGATAAGGAGTTTTGGTCACAGGATTTTCAGAAAGGAAAAAGCCAGCAGGAATATAATGAACGGTATTATCAGGAGCTGCTGGCAGTTGTAAGAGAATACCACAACTACAGCGTACTCGGGCATCTGGATCTGATCGTGCGGTATGATCAGTGCGGCATTTACCCGTTTGAAAACGTAAAGCCGGTGGTGTCGCAAATATTAGAAGCCGCCATTGCGGATGGGAAAGGGATTGAGTTTAATACTTCATGTCACAGATATGGTCTTTCAGATACGACGCCGTCTGTGGAGATTTTAAAGCTTTATCGCAGTATGGGCGGGGAGATCATCACGATTGGAAGTGACAGTCACGCGCCTGCACATCTGGGAAGCTATATCAGAGAAGCAAAGCAGCTGCTGAAAAGTCTGGGGTATCGGTATTTTTGTACTTATGAGCAGATGAGACCGGTTTTTCACAGTCTTTGAGTGCAACATAAAGCATGTAAAATTATATTTGAGCATAAAAGGACTGAGATAGAAGGATTAAGATAAATATAGAAGGATTAGAATAAAAGAATTGACATGAAAGGTCTGATGCGTTAAACTATAAGTAAGTTTAATGCATTAGACTTTTTGCTTTTATCAACAGTATACAGATTATAAAAATTGGGAAAGGAGGCAGTCTGCATGGAAACACCTAAAATTTTTGAAAGTGAATACCGTTTTTGTGAGATTTTATGGGAACATGAGCCGGTTACAAGCGGCGAACTTGTAAAACTGTGCAGGGAGAAGCTGGAATGGAAGAAGTCCACGACTTATACAGTCATCCGGCGGCTTTGCGAACGTGGAATCCTAAAGTCGGAAAATGCGGTTGTAACATCTATTGTTTCAAAAGAAGAAGCACAGGCACAGGAGAGTGCGGAAGTGGTGGAACGTACATTTGCTGGTTCCCTGCCGGGATTTATTGCTGCATTTACCAGAAAAAAGCCGCTGACAGCTGAGGAAGCGGATGAGATCCAGAAGATTATTGATGCGTATAAGGCCTGATGGTCAGGCGGAAAGGGAGTGCGGGATGGAGCTTGTATTTTTAACAGTGTTGCAAATGGGAATATCTTTCAGCGGTCTGCTTCTGGCTGCATGTGCCGCCAGGTTTCTTTTAAAAAATGTGTCGAAAAATATGATCTGTATGCTGTGGCTTATTGTGGGGCTGCGGCTGTTGCTGCCTGTTAAGATTGTAACAGATTTCAGCCTGCTGCCAGAAAAGACAGGGATGGTAATGGATGATGTATACCGGAAGTCTGCGGCTGGCAGCCAGGAGCTTTTGGACGATGCAAAGCTGCCGGATGCAGATGCGCCCAGCCAGCCGGATGCGCCAGGTATGGCGGATGCTTCGGGTATACTGGACATTTCCAGAATATTGGATATTTCCGGAATACCGGATACTTCCGGCGTACGGGATATTTCCGGAATATCGGATATTTTCCGTATGGCGCGGATGGGTGGAGGAATCTTTGCGCTGGCAGGAAATGGTCTGGCAGACAGCGCTGTCATGCCAGGGATTGTCACTGTGGCGGCGTGGATCTGGATGGCCGGTATTGCTGGCATGTGTATGTATCTGGGCTTTAGCTGGCACCGGGTGAAAAAAAGCGTGGCAGCAGCGGTTCCGGCGGAGTACGAAGGGATCCGGTTTTATCAGTGCGATGGTATCGGCTCACCGTTTCTATTCGGGTTTTGGATGCCAAAGATTTATGTACCATTTACGGTAGCCGGACAGGAGCTTTCGTTTGTGCTAAAGCATGAAAAGGCACATAAGAGACACGGGGATCATCTTAAGAAGCTGGCGGGATTTCTGCTGCTGGCCGTGTATTGGTTTCATCCGTTTGTGTGGGCTGCATATGTATTGTTCTGCAGGGATATTGAGCTGGCATGTGATGAAAGGGTTGTCTGGGAGACAGGAGAAGACTGTAAAAAAGCGTATGCGCAGTCGCTGCTTTCTTGTTCTGCGAATCACAGGGCCTCAGATGTATGTCCCGTGGCATTTGGAGAGACAGGAGTGAAAAACAGAGTGAAATATATTTTAAATTATAAAAAACCTAAATTTGTGGCAGTGCTGACAGCTGCGGCAGTATGTGCATCTGTGACGCTTGGCTTTGCGACAGAGGCAAAGAGCGGAAATCTGACACAGCAGAAACAGGAAGTACCGGAAGCAGGGAATGAAAAAAAGGACGAAAACATGAAAAAACGGCTGACCGGAAGCATACAAAAGTGGGCAGAGGCTTTCTGCGGCAGGGATGCGGAAGCTGTCTGTGCCATGCTGGATGAGGCAGGCAGGAAAGCGTTGCGCGAACAGAATCTGCTGGAAGGGGAACATTCCTTTGGATGGTCCAGTCCGTGGCCGTGGCTGTGGGGACTGGATGAGTCTGATGAACAGCCCAATTATACAATCGTATCCGTGGATGAACATACAGCGGAGATTTTATACTATGCATGGACATCCGACCCGCATGTAACGGTATGGCATCAGGTGATTCAGTTTGCGGATTTGGAAGATGGGTTTCAGGTTCAGGATGCATCCTGCGAAATACTGGACAGCATCCGTACAGCTAAGCAGTTTGATACCGCTTATCCGGACAGTGTGATTGATCATACAAAAATGGACTATCTGCATGGAAACGGGGCCGGCGGCGCTCTGAGCAGGAATGCGCCGGCTGATGATACCGGAGCATTGTTTTCGCCGGATACGGCGGCCGTATATCTTTTGAATGTGGAGCCGGATCCTTCTGTGGTACGGACGGAGGTTACGGAGCAGAACGGAGATGTCATTGTGACATTTCACTTTCTGGAGGATGGCAGCAGTGCCCGTGTAAAAATGGTGCAGATGAAGGATGGGAATGAGATCTGGGTGCCGCAGACGGCGGTGGGGTGATATGCTTGTTACTTTTCACGGGTCAGGAATGCGCAGGGTCTGCCCCCATATGCACTAATTTAAGCAGAAAAATGAATTTACAAACATAGAATGTCACATA
>CANTHI010000376.1 GCA_947653505.1 uncultured Eubacterium sp. | reverse complement strand
GACACGGGAAGAGGTTTATGAGAGTCTCTTGCAGGCTTCCGGATGCGGATGGAAATCCGGATACGGTAGATATTCTTTTGTTTGATAATGGGTACAGCCGGTATCAGAATAAAAAGAGGAAAGGCAGGGAACATCCGCCGTATTCCAGAATCGTACATTACCGGATCAATGAAAGAAAAATGACAGTCAGACAGATTTGGGAATATGGGAAGGAACGTCCCGAATTATTTTCCAGGTGGCGGGGAAATGCGCAGCTGCTGCGGAATGGAAACAGAATCGGGGTCTTCAATGTCCGGCAGGAAAACAAAATTGATGGAAAGAATTATATGGAACACTGTGTTGCCGTAGAAGTGGATCAGAAGAAGCATGTTTTGTGGGAGTGCTGCGGATATAGTATGACGGGCAGGAACAGTTATCAGAACTACAGAATAGAGAGAAAAGAAATTTATGAGCGTCAGGAAAAGAACATGGTTCCTGGAGAAGAAGTGAAAATAAGGATAGGAAACAGAAGAAACGGAGAACCGGATGAAGATCGCGTTTGACGGCCAGCTGCTGCTGGACAAAGAAAAGACCGGAATTGCCTGGAATGCGCATAACCTGATTCTGGAACTGGCAAAGCTGCCGGAAAACGAATGCATTTTGCAGTGTTTTACATGCCGCGGCGACAGGCAGATGCAGCGGCTGGATCCCTATCGGAAGGCCGGATGCAGGGTGGAGTGCTGCAGCTGGTTCAGCCATGAGCTGTATAAGCTCCTGAGTCTTGTGCTACCGCTCCCACGCCATTTACTTTTCCGCACAAAACCGGATATGACACAGTTTTTTAATTTTCAGATACCGTCCGGCGTGAAGGGAAAGCGGATCGTGTTTATTCATGATATGGCATACCGGTCGTGCCCGCAGACGGTCCGCACAAAGACAAGGTTCTGGCTGCGGCTGTCCATGAAGAGCTCCTGCAGACGTGCGGACCATCTGATCACGGTTTCTGAGTTTAGTAAAAAGGAGATAGTGCGTTATCTGAAAGTGGTGCCGGAAAAGATCACAGTCGTACCGAATGCCGTCGATCATACGATCTATCATCCCCGCTATACAAAGGAGCAGATTACAAACGTGCAGGCCCGGTATGGAATCGAAGGGGAATATATCCTGTATCTGGGAACGATAGAGCCGCGTAAAAATCTGGAAAGGCTCATAGATGCTTATGCGGCTTTATGCAGGCAGAAGCAGGAGGTACCTGTGCTTGTGCTTGCAGGAAGGAAAGGCTGGATGTGCGCGGATATTTATCAAAAGGCGCAGCAGCTGCAGAAGAAAGGAAAGATCCTGTTTCCCGGGTATATCCGCCAGAAAGACAGTCCGGTACTGATGTGCGGTGCGAAGCTGTTTGTATTTTTATCTTTGTATGAAGGATTTGGGATGCCTCTGCTGGAGGCAATGGCCTGCGGGACGCCGGTGCTGGCCTCCGCTGCGGCGTCCATGCCGGAGATAGCGGGGAATGCCGCGGCAATTGTGGATCCGGAGAATGTAGCCGGGATCTCACGGGCGATAAGAAAGCTGCTGGAAGATGACGCATACCGGGAGACGTGCAGACAGATGGGGCTGAAACGGGCTGCTGGTTATACCTGGGAAGCATCAGCGGCATTGCTGCAGGAGGTGTACCGGTTCCTGAACTGAATGGCGGTGACGGCACAAAAAATAAGCAGAGATAAGGAGCAGATTATGCAGGAAGTCAATGTTGAAAAAATCATGGAAGAGATCCGGGCGGGAATAAAAGCAAAGGGATACCGTAAAAATACCACGCAGGAACAGCAGGCAGATCTTTCGGGGCTTATGATGCAGATGAGACATGCAGCTTTTATCCCGTGGCGGCGCCCGCTTCCGGCAGGTATCAGGGGAGCGGTAAAAAGAGTGATACAAAAATGCACAGGATTTCTCATCGCTCCGGTCACGGAAGACCAGACAAGGTATAACCAGATGACCGTCGAGGCGCTGGAACAGATGTATCAGGAGGTAAAAAAGCTGCAGGACAGTAAAAGGTGAAAGAAGATGGATAAAATTGCTTTCGTGATACCAGGATATGGGAACGAAATAAAGGACAGTACCGCCAGATTGTGTGCGGCATTTGCAGAACAGTTAAAAGAACTATACAGGATCGATGTGTTAACGACATGCGCGGCGGACAGCACGACATGGGAGAATCAGTATCCGCCGGGGCTGGCACAGGATCAGGGGATCTGCGTCCGCAGATTCCAGGTGTATCGGAAAAAAGACCCCGATACGGACAGCCGTCTGGATACGCTGCTTGGGAGTGAACATGTGTATGAGGATGAGATCGCATGGGTGCAGGGACTGGGCCCATATTGTCCGGAGCTGTCTGAATATGTGCATGGAAACTATGCGATTTACAGGGCTATCGTTTTTTTTACATACCAGTATTATACGACCGCTCTGTGTATGCCGGGTGTCCCGAATGCGATACTTGTACCGGCTGTGACGGAGGAATCTGTCATAGCTCTGAGCCATTACCAGAGGGTGTTTCGGGAACACAAAGGATTTCTGTTTATGAGTGAACAGGAAAAAGGGCTTACGGAAAAGCTGTACGGACTGGGAGGACTGCCGTACGAAATATGCGGGGCAAAGGCAAATGGCTGGAAACTAAAAGCGCTGATCCGGCGGATGCCAAAAATGCAGGACCATCCGGTATGCCTGTTTCCGGAAAGCTGTGAGGTATGTCATGAAGTGACGCCGGCTTTTGCGCAAAAGAATATCGCGGTTGTATTTGCAGCGGACGACAGGTATGTGGAGATACTCAGCGTCGCGCTCCGGTCGGTACTGGATCATGCCGGAGGGGATCATAATTATGATATTGTGATTCTGTCAGATGGAATCCGCTCCGGGCACCGCAGGGAGATTCTCAGGATGGCGGATGGGCAGGCGAATGTCAGCATACGGTTTCTGGAGGCTGGATATTTATTGGATCAGTATCCGTTTCAGATCAATAATAAAAGGCTTTCCCTGGCTACTTTTTTGCGTCTGTTGCTGCCGGATCTGATGAAAGCATATGACAAGATCCTGTATCTGGATGGAGATACACTGCTAATGAGGGATCCGCAGCAATTATATGATATAGAATTGGGAAATTGTCTGGTTGGGGCAGTGAAGGATCCTTATATAGAAGTAGTGAGAAATCACCAGACGAATGTGGAAAAACAGAATATTAAAAAGTATCTGCGTTGTCATATCGGACTGGAAGCAGAGGAAGGATATTTTAATGCAGGTGTTTTGTTAATCAATCTGAAAGCATTTCGTGAGACTTATCCGGTAACATCTATGCTGGAACTGGCTGCCAAAAGAAAGTGGCTGTGGGAAGATCAGGATGTATTGAACAGACTGTGCCGCAAGAGGGTGTACTGGCTGGATGCAAACTGGAATATGATCTGGTGCCAGAATCCATACATACAGGAGATTATGATGACAGGAAGGGCTTATTTTCAGGCATACCACCGGCCGTATATTGTCCATTATGCGGGAGGAAATATTCCGGTCAGATATATGGGAGGAGCATACTCTTCGGAGTATTGGAAGACGGCAAGGGATACACCTTATTATGAAACGCTGATCTTTCAGATGCTGACGGTATTTTTGCCCGGAATACTGATGCGCGAAATGAAGGCACGTTTCCGGCAGGGACAGACCATAACTGGCAGACAATGCAAAAGTATCTGGTGCAGAAAATGGAACAGTGCCAGGATACATCTGAGAAATCATGGCCTGCATTATACATGTAAAGTATTTTATTACAATTTAAGAGGCCTTCGCAAATATGGGATTCAGAATGATAAGGCAATGACTGCTTATGTAGAACGAAAAGTGAATGGCTGAGGGTAACGATGATGAAAAAAAGAATCTGTTTTATCGTACAAAGATACGGCAGGGAGGTGAACGGGGGTGCGGAGCTCCACTGCAGAATGCTTGCGGAGCATATGCGTCCTTATTACAGAGAGATTCATGTACTGACTTCAAAAGCTATAGATTATCAGACGTGGAAAGATGCTTATGATCAGGATGAGGAGATCATTCATGGAATTACGGTGCACCGTTTTTCTGTGTCCCATCCGAGAGAGCAAAAGGGATTTGATGCTCTCAGCAGAAAATTTTTTGCAAAAGGGCTGACCAATGATGAGGAATCGGAGTGGATTGAAAAACAGGGGCCTGCCGTGCCGGGGCTGATCCGCTATCTGATCCGGAATAAGGATCATTACGATGCCTTTATATTTTTCACGTATCTGTATTATCCTACGGTTCTGGGCGTGAAGGAAGTACGCGAAAAAGCAATTGTGATCCCGACTGCCCATGATGAACCATTTATTCGAAAATTG
>CANTHI010000375.1 GCA_947653505.1 uncultured Eubacterium sp. | reverse complement strand
CCAGTGGTTTCCCTGTCATCGGATCAAATTTTCTTTCCGCATTCCCCTGCGGCTGACCCAGTGGTTTCCCTGTCATCGGATCAAATTTTCTTTCTGCATTCTCCTGCGGCGGCTGACCTGGCGGTTTGTCTGTCACCGGATCAGACTGCCGGCCCGCATTCCCCTGCGGCTGTTGGCCTGACGGCTTTCCCGGATCAGACGACGGCTGATCCAGCGGTTTGCCTGTCATTGGATCAAATTTCATTTCCATAACTATTCCTCCTTGCCGGAATCGCATACAGCAATTCCTTACTCCTTGCCGGAATCGCATACAGCAATTCCTTCACTCTTGCCGGAATCGCTTATAGCAATCCCTTCCTTGTCTATATATAATTTCTTATCTGCCATAGCGATCTCCCTGTCATCATGCGTTGCCGCAATGATAATGCCATTCATATCGAGATATTCCTGAAAAAAATTATGAATACTTCTTCTGTATTCCCGATCTAATGCCGCTGTCGGCTCATCCAGTAAAAGAACCGGGGGAAAATTCGCCATCGCACATGCAATCGCCACGCGGCGCTTCATGCCTCCTGACAGATGCATTACCGGTATTCCCAGCAATTCATCCAATGCAAACATTTCACACAACATACCGGAAGGTTTTCCTGATCTTCCCGTCCACAGGCTGATATTATCCTGCACAGACAATTCCTCCATCAGCCCGTTTGCCTGAGGTACATACCCACAGTATTGCGCAAAGACCCGGCAGCTGCTCCGGTAATTTTTCCGGCATATTTCCCTGTCAAAATAACGGATACTCCCCGCATCCGGCTTAGACATACCGCTTAAGATCTGCAGCAGCGTAGACTTCCCGCTACCGTTTCTGCCTATGACAGCCACCATCTCATGAGGCTGTACCTGAAAGGAAATATCCTGCAAAATCTGCTTTTTTTTATACTTTTTTGAAATATGCAGTACCTGTACCATATCTATTTCACTAATGGAGTCCCGCAGCAGGAACAAAACCTGTACTCCGCGCTGTTTGGACTCCCACACTGCGGACAGAAAATTCTGTTTTCATTACTCTGAACCGGTTGAGCATTATTTTTCTTTCCTAAAATCTCCTGCTCGACTTTCTGCAGATTTTCCATATTCAGCATTTCCTGCCCGATGATATCCATTTTCTGCTTCACTTCCTGCAAAAGCGGTCCCACATCAGCAATGGAAACCTCCCCTGCATCCCACTGCTGATAAATCGCCTCCCCTATCCTCGTATACAAAGCCGTACACTCTGTTTTTAATGTATTAATATGTGTCTTGATCTTCGTCATCTCCATAAAATTATCTGTTTTGACATTGATCGTTGTAATTCCTTTTGAAAAAGCATCTCTTATTCCAGCCATCTGGAAGTCCTCCTTCTTTTTTCATTTTTTCATATGATAAACAACTTATTTTAATATAAATCAACCTGTTTTCATATTCATTAATATATAATAACAACCTGTTTTTTATTAACAACAGCCTGTTTTCATATTTAATAGCATCCTGCTTCGATACAGATCACTATACCTATCATCTGTAAAGTCATCCCCCTTCCCGTTATCTTTTGTCTTTATCTACAAATTCCAGCGCAATCACACTGATTCCTCCATAAACAGCCACAAACCCTGCCAACACTGCCCAGTTGAAAAGTACATTTTTCATTTTATGATCAAACGCCGGGTCTGTGCGCTCTTCATCCTCTTTTTGTTTGTCCAGATATTTTTTGCGTATCTCATCCTCGTCTATCTCAATCTCTTTTAAATCATCATCCGAAAGCCCCTTCTCCCTGAGTTCTTTCCTTTGTTCTTCTACCGCTTCCTGCTGTTCTTCCAGTGCCGCAACCTCTTCTTCCACCTGAATCAGTGTAAACGCATCTTCCATATTATTAATATCGCAGGTCGCGCAAATCGCCTCCACTCCCCATTTACTGATCGTCACATTTGCCACTGTCTTCACAGAACCTGTCAGCTCAAAAATAATCCCTGCCAGTACCAGCTGCACAATCAGTACAAACGGCATAACCGCCATCGCAGCATTTTCTGTCTTTACGAACGAGGACACCGCAATGCCAAGCACATCTGCCGCGTACATAATAAGAAGACAGCTGATATAAATCTCAGCCACCGCCGGAAACACCACCCCCTGAACAGGAAAATCCTTGCGAAAAAAAAGCAGTGCTGCAATCATAATCGCCGATTGTATCACACACAGACACCATTCATAGATCATATGCGCTAAAATATAGGAAGAAATATGCAGGCCAGTCCGATGCTCCCGTTTAATAATCTTTCTTTCCCTGCAGACAGACTGGATCGAATTAAACAACCCGATCCAGATACAGGCACAGACAATTGCAAAAGCCCCATTTTTTGTCTGCACTTTGTGCACGAACATCTCATCTCCGGGAACCCATGCAATAATCGCAGATATCACCGCTCCAAATAAAATGACTTTCCATTCTTTTTCATACCGGAAGATCCGAAAACATTTTCCAATATAAATGGAAACCTGTTTCCATCTTGTATTTCTATCTGCTGTCATGATTAAGTACCTTCCACCTTTCTATGTATTTCCCACCCATACCGTCTCTTCCGTTGATTCTTCCTACAATGCCTTCCAGACTGTCCGTTTCAAAAAATGCAAGCGCCCGCTTTACATCCCCAAAAAAAGCCAGATGCCCGCTGTGATCCTCCGCACTTTTAGCCAGTACAATGACTTTGTCAAAGAAAGCCGCTGCACGATCGGGCGAATGCGAAATGATCATTACAATTTTGCCGGTATCCGCGATCGCCCTCAGATTTTCCATAAGCTCTACCGCACTCTGCGCATCCAGGCCGGAATCCGGTTCGTCCAGAAAAAATAATCCTGGATCAGAAATAAGCTCCACACCAACGCTGACACGTTTCTTTTCCCCGCCGCTGACCGACCGGATCAAAGATCGTGATACATGCGTCAGGTTTACCATCGCAAGCGTTTCATCTACCCTGCATTTTAACTGCTCCGATGAACATTCCGAAGGCATCTTCATCTGCGCAGCATTATACAGCGTATCATACACAGAATCATTTTCCCGCAGCAATGTATCCTGCGGCACAAATCCAATCTCATATTTCATCTGGTTATATTGTGAATAAATATCTGTACCTCCATAACAGATCATTCCTTCAGCCTTTTCATAGCCCATCACGGCATTCATAAAAGTCGTCTTACCTGCTCCGGAACCACCCAGCACCAGCACAAACTCTCCTGACCGGATGGTCATATGAATGTCTTTTAACAAAGTAATATTCCGAAAGCCATGCCTTACTGTCCTCTTTTTTATCTGAATTTTTAGCTCTTTGCCTGCACCGTCCCGTTGTGTCCTGCCGGAACCATTCTGCTTCAGATTCTGCTTCATATCATCCGTTACGCCAATCAGCAGCGTATCTCCCAGATATAAAAACAGATAATCCAGTATCCGTACACAGTCCATCACTTTTAAAGATACAGCCTGCGTAACCCTCTTATTATTTATAAAAACTCCATTCACACTCCCGTGGTCTTCCACTGCCCATCCATTCTGTGCATAAAAAAAAGCGGCATGATCTCTGGAAATCCGCTGATCTGTGATACAAATATCCGCATTCTGCCCGCTCCTGCCAACCCTGATCACGGCGGGCGCTTCTGCCAGTTCCAATGCCTGCCACTGCAGCACTTTCTTCGCGGTATTACGATAAATCATGAGTACCGCTTTTTCATGTACATCTTCTACATCCGTCGTATCTATTCTCAGGACGTCTCCATCTTCCAGCTGCTTTTCCTTTTCTTCTCCCCCGAATCCATAATGCAGGCCATTAATATAAGTCCCATTGCTGCTGTTCAGATCCTGATAGATCATGGAACCATCCCGGATAAAAAACTCTCCGTGTGTCCTTGACACAAGAGGGGATGGGATCGTAATTCCTCCTCCCTGCCTGCTCCTGCCAATCTTTATCCTGTCCTGCAGCTGATACCCTGCAACAACATTGCCAGTGTTTCTTTGTATTATAAAAACTTCATTCTGCTGCATTTTACTTCACAATCCTTTATCTGGCTGATCCATATTCTCCGAAATTTGTCAGCTTTTGTTATATTTTAGCATATGTGTGTTTATTTGTGAAGTACTAATTATAATCTGGATAGTGAGGTGTGAAGTATTGGTACTGAAAAACTGTGTTGAATATGCCTTTGGAACAGATGCTAATATACGGGTGCCCGCTTTTTTGCAAAAGTGGGAGCTTTCCGATTGCAGCAATGATACTGCACGATGGTATGGTCTATATAAGAAGTGCCAACAGTGGCAAAATGAGTTCTTGCTGTGGGAGAGACGCGCT
>CANTHI010000374.1 GCA_947653505.1 uncultured Eubacterium sp. | reverse complement strand
AGAAAAAAGGTAAAAAAATGCTTGAAAAGAAGTAAAACGCCAAGTATGTCTGAAGGGGTGATGCTGGTGCCAGAAGCCTGAATTGTATTTTTCAGGTTGGAAGGCGAGAGCATCAGCACAAATTTGAAATAGGTAGGCGCAGACCGGCCTTTAATCAGCTCAAAAAAAACCGGGCGCAGCCTGCCGTAAGGCATATACGTCAGTTCTGCAAGCTGCTGGCTGGATAATTCATCTTCAGAAAAAAAATCTTCGTTCAGCCTGCCGTCGATGTCATATCTGACAGCGGTATGAACCGAAGCTTCGGAAAGCAGAAAATTATCAAAGATCCCGCTGCGCAAAAGCAGATGCATAAATTCTTTTTTTTCAGTCAGCTGAAATGCTTTCATATTGTAAAAACCTCCTGGGATCAGCCACGATTGATGATGTTATTTTATCACAGACGCGTGGATAATGCTACAAAAATTGAAAATTTGCGCAGTTTATGTGCATTTTTGACCCGTGAAAAGTAACCATTGACACAATCTGTTAATTCTCCTATACTTAAAAGAAAGGAACATATGGTTCGAACAAAATCATAGAAGATAAGGAGAACACAAGTATGAAAAAGTATGGATTTGGCGTAGACATCGGCGGTACAACGATCAAAATGAGCCTGTTTGAAATGACAGGGCATATGGTGGATAAATGGGAGATTCCGACCAATACGGAAAACAACGGAAGCTCGATTTTAAATGATGTTGCGACCGTGATCGAGGGCCGGCTGGTGCAGGATGGCATTTCCAAAGAAGATGTGGAAGGAATCGGAATCGGTGTGCCGGGGCCGGTTGTACAGGATTCGGTTGTGACAGGATGCGTCAATCTGGGCTGGGGACGTGTCGATGTGGCAAAAGAGCTGGGAGAAAAGACCGGACTGAAAGTCAGGGTCGGCAATGATGCGAATGTAGCTGCGCTTGGTGAGATGTGGCAGGGCGGCGGCAAAGGATACCGGAATGTGATTATGATTACGCTTGGAACAGGTGTCGGCGGCGGGATTATTATTAACGGCCAGGTGATCAACGGAACGAATGGCGCTGGCGGCGAGATCGGACATATCTTTGTAGATGAGACGGAACCGGAAGCATGCGGATGCGGCAAACACGGCTGTCTGGAACAGTATGCGTCGGCAACCGGCATTGTCCGTCTGGCACACCGCGCGCTGGATGCGGATGACCGGGACAGCTCCATGCGCAGCGTAGCGAAGATCTCTGCGAAAACCGTGCTGGATGCGGCAAAAGAAGGCGATACCATTGCGCTGGAGGTAGTAGAAAAGATGGGTATGATACTTGGAACAGCGCTTGCAAATGCAGCCTGCATCGTTGATCCGGAAGTATTTGTAATCGGCGGCGGCGTATCAAAGGCAGGCACGATCATTACAGAAGTGATCCGTAAATATTACATAGAGCGGGCTTTTCATTCCTGCAGAAACGCAGACTTTGCACTGGCAGAGCTTGGCAATGATGCCGGCGTCTATGGCTGTGTCTATCTGTTGTTAAGCAGCAACTAAAATCAACGGAATCCTAAATAACAGTTGCAAAATATCAGGTTCGGAGGCTGTTATGAAGCTCATTATTCAGATTCCCTGTTACAATGAGGCACAGACGCTGGAAACGGCGCTGGATGCCCTGCCAAAACAGATCGATGGGATTGACAGCATCGAATATCTGATTATCAATGACGGAAGCGTGGACGATACAGTAAATACCGCATGGAGGTGGGGCGTAAATTATGTCGTAAATTTCCGCTCCAACCGCGGCCTGGCCAAGGGGTTTATGGCCGGACTGGATGCGTGTCTGCGCAATGGGGCGGATATTATCGTAAATACAGATGCGGATAACCAGTATGAGGGAGCGGATATTGAAAAGCTTGTCCGGCCGATTCTGGAAGGAAAGTCCGATATTGTGATCGGTGCACGTCCAATTGATGAGATGCCGGATTTTTCCCCTCTGAAAAAAAAGCTGCAGCATCTGGGCAGTTATATTGTGCGCAAAGCAGGCAAAACGGATATTCCGGATGCTCCAAGCGGCTTCCGCGCCTACAGCAGGGAAGCCGCCATGCGCCTGAACGTGACAAACGAGTATACGTATACACTGGAGACGATCGTACAGGCCGGCCGGACAAAGATGGCGATGGATTCTGTTCCCGTGCGGACCAATCAGGAAATCCGCCCTTCCAGACTGATGAAAAGCATGATGGGATATATTAAAAAGTCTGTCTTTACGATCGGGCATGTATTTATGATGTATAAGCCGCTGCAGTTTTTTGTAACGATCGGAAGCATTATTTTTTTCTGCGGGGCAGCTGTCGGCCTTCGGTTTCTGATTTTTTATTTTCACGGAGCCGGAAGCGGACACATCCAGTCGCTGATTCTGGCGGCAGTGCTGCTTCTGCTCGGATTTGAGACGGTCATAACGGGGCTTTTGGCGGATATTATTGCTTCGAACCGTAAGATTCTGGAAGATGTGCAGTATCATGTACGCAGGATGGATTATGACGGGGTGAAACTGGAAAAAGACAGGCAGAGCCGTATGGAATAAAATGGCAGATACTGGCCTTCCGGACGCTGGCTGAGGAAGCGTCCGGGAGGCCATTCTAAACGCCGCGGCTTTACGCATATCTATGCATGGGCAATATTCGTATATTCTGAAATTTCCCGATGGATCGTGCACAGGTCAGCGACAGATAACTGATGGATATCCCCGTGGCCTGTAATTCTTGCAAATGTGCGCAGTTCTTCGGCAGAGCAGGTCAGGTAATTGGAGACTCTTTTTGCAGCTGCTTCGATATGCAGCCGTTCCCGAAGCTCCGGATCCTGTGTAGCCACACCGACCGGACACATGCCTGTACCGCAGATCCGGTATTGCTGGCAGGCAGCTGCAACCATAGCCGCAGAAGCGACTGCCACAGCATCTGCTCCCATTGCAATTGCTTTTGCAAAATCAGAGGAAACCCTGAGACCTCCTGTTATGACAAGGTCAATGTCTGCGCCTGCCTCATCCAGATATTTTCTGGCACGGTAAAGTGCATAGACCGCTGGTACGCTTGTGGAGTCACGCACGATGGAAGGAGACGCGCCGGTTGCTCCGCCTCTTGCGTCGATCGTAATAAAATCCGGTTCTGCGAATACACAATATTCCAGATCTTTTTCGATTTTTCCCGCCGCGATCTTGATCCCGACTGGTCTGCCTTCACTTCTTTGGCGCAGGTCATCCACGAGCGCTTTCAGATCGTGTTTTGTGTTCATTCCAGGAAATCTGGAAGGGCTGATAATATCCTGTCCCTGAGGTTTCCTGCGGATAGCGGCGATTTCCGGCGTCACCTTGCTGCCAGGCAGATGACCGCCCATTCCTGGTTTGGTGCCCTGGCCGATTTTGATCTCAATGGCGTCTGAGGTTTTGAGATTTTCTTCTGTCACACTGTATAAATTTGGCACATATTCAAATATGTATTTATGCGCCGCTGCTTTTTCTTCCGGCAAAATCCCGCCTTCCCCGCTGCACATGGCTGTCCCTGCCGCGGCGCTGCCCTTGGAAAGCGCGATCTTGGTTTCTCTGGAGAGCGCACCGAAAGACATATGGGAAATATAGACCGGCAGGTCAAGAACCATAGGTTTTAATGCGTGTTTTCCAATCACAGTCTTTAACGATACGTCAGCATGTTCTTCTAACGGAGGCGGATTTAACTGCGCTCCGAGTATGAGAATATCGTCCCAGTCAGGCATCCGCATCTGTGTACCCATTGCTTCGATGGCAGAAGTTCCGGTGACTGCCATTTCCTGAATCTCTTTCATATAGCGGTAGCTGCTGTCTGTTTTTCTCGTTTCTTTTGGATAGTCCAGTGGAGCATCCACAGCGGAATCTGAGAAACCGGAATCCGGCTGCTTAGCCGGAGCGGCACCGGTATCTGTTTCTTTAGAAACAGGTTTCAGCTTTTCAGCCGGTTGTTTGCATAAAGGGCATTCTGTCAGTTCCGAAAAGGATTTGCCTTCTGCTTCTTCGTCAAATACGTAGCCACATACGCTGCATCTGTACTTCATAATCAGACCTTCTTTCGTTTAAATTGATGATTTTATCATAAGGGCTTTTTGGGGAAAAGTCAATGCGGATTCATGGGAAGATCTGTAGGCAGCTAATGGTTATTTTGAAGCAAACTTTACATATCGCCCCGAATTGTTGCCAGGATAGTCTGCTTTAATGGATCCACAATCCAGTACTCGCGAACGCCTGCTTCCCGGTATAAAGAAAGTTTTGTATAGTAGTCCATAACCTTGCTGCTGGGAGATACGATCTCAATGATCCAGTCCGGGGCGCCGTGGCAGCCTTGTTCGTCCAGGCGGCTGCTGTCGCAGAT
>CANTHI010000373.1 GCA_947653505.1 uncultured Eubacterium sp. | reverse complement strand
GGCGGAACGCCAGAAGCGAACCAGGTGTCGCGCCCGTCCGGTACCATAGACTGGAAGCAGAATACCTAGAGCTTCTTACATTCTGGAAAAGTCACAGGAAGACAGGCCAGCGCCTCCCATCCGGCGTCCGCATAGCCAGAATGCAACACTTTTATATAAATTGTTGCATTTTCAGCTTAAATTCGCGTCTATGGTGGCGTGCCCGTCTGGTACCAAAGAGTAGATACAGAATGCCTGGAGCTTCTTATGTCCAGAAAAAGGCTCCCATCCCGGTTCCTCAAAAAAGCGGGATGGAAGCCTTTTACAATGCCAGCAAAAAATTTAAAGACCCTTCCGGATTCTCCGTTCCGCGTTCCAGCAGCGAGATTAAAGCGCGCATCGTCTCTTCAATATTTTCCTGCGGGGAAGGCAGCAGGGAGTTTCCCATTTTTATCGTCAGCACGATCAGCACGATTTCCGCTAACGCAGCCGGATAATCAAAGTGAATCTCTCCTATCGCGATGCCCTGTTCAATGATTGCCGTCAGCTCCGGCTTTAGCTCACAGATCAGGTAGTTCAGGTATTTATGGTGCAGGTAAGCCTGCTCTTTTGCGCTGATGGAAGAAGGCTCTGCATCCTGGCGCTGGTATTCGATGGAGGAGTTGCGGCATGCCTGCAAAATCATGGCCATACGGGTAAATGGCGGGATGTCTGTCCGCTTGGCGAGGTCTTTTGCCGTTTCCAGTGGTTTTTTATAGTTTCGCTCAATCAGCGCTTCCAGCACAGCTTCTTTCGAAGAAAAATAATAATAAATGCTTCCCTTGCCGATACCGGCTGTCTGGGCGATTTCGCTGACTGTGATCGTCTGCATGTTTTTGCTGACCATTAATGTCTGGAGCGCGTCCAGAATCTGATCGTATTTTGAAATGTCTGGCATAATTTTCGCCTTCCTGATAAATAGTTATTCTGCTGTCTGTTCATACTATCATAAAACTGCCAAATGAATTTCGCATTATTATAACATAGTTTTTTACAAAAATGTACACAGAAAATAAATTATTTTTTGTTATATTTATCTAAAATTCGCGGTTGACCAACGGTCGAAAAAGTGCTATTGTAATTATAAAGATGAATCGACCATGAGTCGAAAGAAAATCATCCGAAGAGCCTGAAAAAAATCCGGTATCAGGGGATCCAAAACAAAGGAATCTGTTACAAAAAATCCGGTAAAAAGAATCCGGCATGAAGGAATCAGGCGCAGGCGCAGAAAAAAATAGAATGAAAAACAAAAATGGAGGAGTTTTATTATGACGTATGCAGACTTTTTCTCAGAAATTAAAGGCAGATTTATGGAAGCGGATGTAAGTGACGTAACAGATCATGTGGCCTATCAGTTTAATATTGAAGGGGAAGCAGGGGGAATCTTTTATGTAGAGGTAAAGGATGGCGCCATTTATGTAGAGCCGTATGAATATTTTGACAGGGATGTGATGTTTACAGGCAAAGCGGAGACTTTTATGAAGATCGCTTCCGGAAAGCTGGATCCGGTGCTGGCTGTGACAATGCAAAAGCTCAAGGTGGAAGGCGATATTGGCAAAGCGCTGCGTTTAAAGGAGTTTATTGATAAAAAAGGTAAAAAGGATAAAAAAGACGAATAGAAAACAAAAACAGGCGAATATTTGCAGAAACGGAGAATTATGAAGAAATTAGTAAAAGGAACAGCCATTGCGGCTGGTGCACTGGCGGCGGCAGAAGCAGGCGCGTCTGCTTATTTGTACCGCAGGACAATGAAGCGCAGCAAGACAGATGTATCCCGTACGATAAAAATGGCGGGGACGGACTGGAACCAGTATATGCCGCTGATTCAGGAACGCAAGGAACGGATGCTGGCGTATCCGCATGAGGATGTTTATCAGAAATCCGGGGACGGGCTCAGACTCCATGCCGTTTATTTTCCGCAGGATGATACGAAAATGGTTATTTGTTTTCATGGATATACCGGGCAGGCGATGAGTGATTTTTGCGGGCTGTCGGAATATTATCTGTCACGCGGATACAGTATGCTGCAGGTGGACCAGCGTGCGCACGGGGAAAGCGAAGGGGAGTATATCGGGTTTGGATGTCTGGACCGGATTGATGCCTGCGCATGGATTGACTGGGTGATCCGTCAGTGCGGGGATGAGGTAAAGATCGTGCTGCATGGGATTTCAATGGGAGCTTCTACCGTGCTGATGACGGGCGGACTTCAGCTGCCGGTACAGGTAAAAGGTCTGATTTCCGATTGTGCATTTACCTCGCCGAAAAAAGTATTTACCCATGTGCTGCATTCGATGTACCATATGCCGGCGTTTCCAATCATGCAGATTACGGATATTGTGAACCAGAAAAAAGCCGGTTACGGTCTGGATGAGTGCAACGCGGCCAGAGAGGTAAGAAAAGCGCAGGTTCCGATTCTGCTCATTCACGGAGACGCGGATACTTTTGTTCCGTGCAGTATGTGCGATGAGATAGAAGAAAACTGTGCTTCCGAGACGACGAAGCTGATCATTCACGGGGCCGCTCACGCAGAAAGCTACTATAAAGATATGGAAGCTTATGAACAGGCGATGACGGAGTTTTTAGAAGGAGTTATGAAATCATGAAAACAAGAAATGGTTATAAAGTATATCCGCTGACGACCGCACAGAAATTTCACTTTTTTTATCTGAATTTTTGTCCGAAAAAAGAAGTGTTAAATATTGGCACAAGCCTGACGATTCAGGTGGACCTGGACTGGAATGTATTAAGAGAATGCATTTATAAGGCTTATGAGCGTAACGAATGTATGCGGGTACGTTTTACTTGTGATAAAGACGGGACATGGTACCAGTATGTGGTGGAAAAAGAAGACCGGGAAATTGATTTTGTAGATTTTACCGGAAAGACAATGGAAGAAGCAGAGCAGACGATGCGTACCTGGACAAGGGTGCCGTTTGTGGAAGAAGATATTCCGATGAATAAAGTCACGATGATTAAGACACCGGACGGTTTTTGCGGCGTATATCTGCTGGCTGACCACCGGATGATGGACGCGCAGTCACTGATCGGCTTTTTGCGGGATATTATTGAGCTGTACAGCAACCGGATGTATGAGGACGTACCGTATCCAAAGGATATGTCTTCCTATATCGAACAGATTGAAAAGGATCTGAAGTATGAGGGCAGCAAGGCGCAGGCCAGGGATGAAGCGTTTTTCCATAAGCTGATCGAAGAATCCGAGCCGATTTACAACGGGATAGACGGCATGGGAAGACTGGAGATGGAGCGCGAAAGATCCGGCAATCCGAACCTGCGCGCGGCGGTCAATGTCTCAGATTCTGTCGATGCGGATATTGATACGTTCCATCTGGAGGAAGAGCCGACGAAGCGTCTTATGGATTTTTGCGAAAAATATCATGTATCGCTGACCTGTCTGCTTCTGATGGGACTGCGTACGTATTTCCAGAAAATGAACGGCAACGACGATGTATCAATTAATACCGCGATCGCAAGACGTGCGACATTAAAAGAAAAAAAATCCGGTGGTACACGAATCCATTCGTTCCCGTTCCGTACAATTATTTCCCCGGACCGGACGTTCCTGGACGGCATTTACGAAATCCGTGACCGTCAGAATGAGCTGTTCCGGCACGCAAATTATGATCCGGTCGCATATTTTGCACACCGCAGCAAAGTATATCCGAATGCTCCGGGACAGACCTATGAGCCGATGTCACTGACCTACCAGCCAATGACGCTTCAGGATGAAGGGCTGGAAAAGCTGGGCGGTATTCAGTATAAGACAAAATGGTATTCCAACGGAGCGACGACACAGGGCATGTATCTGACGGTCATGCACCGTCCGGAAGATAACGGTCTGGATTTTAATTTTGAGCATCAGATTCGCGCGGTCAGCAGAAAGCAGCTGGAATACCTGTACTATTATCTTTGCAAAATTATGTTCAAAGGCACGGAAAAGCCGGATCTTTCCATTGGTGAAATTATCAAATTAATATAAGCAATACTGGAAACATAGCTGGAATAAAGAAAAGAGGAATCGGAAATGTTTGAAAAGTTAGCAGAAATTATTTGCAATTATGTAGAAGTAGAGAAGTCAGAGATCAGACCGGAATCACGCTTTATGGAAGATTTAAAGTTTACATCCTTCGACTTTATGAGTATGCTCGGGGAGCTGGAAGATGAATTTGATATTGAGGTTGACCAGCAGGAAGCTGCAAAGATCCGTACGGTACAGGAAGCTGTAGATTATCTGGAGAAGCTGTCCGCATAAATACCTGCGGAGGATGTCCGGATAAGACGGGAGCACAAAGAGGTGGAAGAAGGAGGAAAAAATTAAATGTATAGAAGGAATTATTGATATTCTAAGACAAAA
>CANTHI010000372.1 GCA_947653505.1 uncultured Eubacterium sp. | reverse complement strand
TACTTAGAACTTCTTGCATTCTGGAATAGCATGCCCCGTTTTATCGGGCAAAGTCTCAGGCAGACAGATCGCCGCCTCCCATCCGGCGTCCGCATAGCCAATACGTAACAAATCATTTAAATTGTCTCATTATCAATCCGGTTCCTCCAGCGCCTCCCCATTCGTGGCAATCACATTCTGATACCAGTAAAAGGAATCCTTTTTATATCTTTGCAGCGTCCCCGTCTGGTCATCATTCTTATCTACATAGATAAATCCATATCTTTTTTTCATTTCTCCGGTTGTTGCCGAGACAAGATCAACCGGACCCCACATCAGATATCCGAAACAGTCCACGCCATCTTCTTCCACCGCAAGCTTTAGCTGCCGCAGATGTCTGGACAGATATTCTATACGGTAATCGTCGTGGACGGACTTGTCTTCTTCCAGACGGTCTTGTGCACCGAGACCATTTTCTGTAACGATCAGCGGTTTGTCATACATCCGGTATACCGCGTTTAGTAAATAGCGCAGTCCTTCCGGATCGATGGACCAGCCCCATCTGCTCTGTTTTAAATATGGATTTTGTATGCCGCCAAATAAAGTCTCGTCTCCTTCCATCTCTTCGCAGTGTCCTACGCTGGAGGAATAATAGTTTACGCCGATAAAGTCAAGTGTCCCTTCTTTAAAATCTTCCTGATCCTCCTGCAAGCCTTCCAGCACAATCCCCATTTTTTCGTATTCCCTGCACTTATAAGCCGGAAATCTGCCGCGGCACATGCCGTCCAGCTGATAAAAGTCGCGATACATTTCCTGAAATGCGCGGAATGCATTTTCCGGTTTGCAGTTGTATGGATAGACTGGCTGCAGTCCAAACACGCATCCGATCTGGTTGTCCGGATCCAGCTCGTGGCCAAGCCGTACCGCCTTTACGCTGGCTGCTGTCATATTGTAGCCGATCTGTGCCAGCGTCTGTGCCGGATGTTCCATCTCTGAATATTTCACCCCTGCGATCATATAGGTAAAAATATCGGACGCTTCTGTCGCCGGATCAATGTGATTGAGTTCATTAAACGTGGACCAGTAATGCACCCTGCCTTTCAGTGCGTGAAACATGGTCCTGCAGTATTTTAAATAAAAATCAATCATTTTACGGTTTGTCCAGGAGCCGTATGCCTGCACAAGATGATATGGCATTTCAAAATGGCACAGCGTTACAACCGGCTCGATCTGATGCAGCAGCAGCTCATCTACTACGTCAACATAATGACGGATTCCTGCCTGGTCTGGTTCTGCCTCGTCTCCCATCGGATAGATTCTGGACCAGTCAATCGAAATACGCAGCGCGCGAAATCCCATTTCCGCAAACAATGCGATGTCTTCCCTGAAGCGGTGGTAAAAATCAATCCCTGTATGGGACGGGTAAAATTTTCCCTTTTCGATCGTCTTACAGATTTCCCTCGGCTTCTGATGGCTGCCGTCTGTCACAAGATCCATAATGGCCAGTCCTTTTCCATCTGTATCATACGCTCCTTCACACTGATGGGCAGCAATGCTGCCGCCCCATAAAAACTGCTTATTCATCACACGGATCCTCCTTTCAGGCAGATACTGCTTCCCGATCTGCGATTACCGTAATATCCGGATGCAGACGCAGGACCGAAGCCGGTACTTCTGGTGTAACCGGGCCTTCCAGAACCTTTTTCAGTATCCCTGCTTTTTTCTTACCATTTACAATCAGAAGAAGTTTTTTTGCACACATCACGGTCTTTGGTCCAAATGTCACAAAATACTCCGGAATATTTTCCTTTCCGTTGCAGGCATCTTCCAGTAACGCGGCAAGCTGTTCATTCAGAAAACTGTCAACCGTATGGCATCCGGTTCCAAAATCTGTAAAGGAGCCGGCAATATTCCCGCAAAAATGTCCGTCTTCCCCAAGTCCCATCACAACCAGATCCAGTCCGCCGTCTTCTTTCAGCTTCTGGTCATATGTCCTGTAATTATGCTCATCAAATCTTTCGATCTGTTCATCTGAAATGCTGCATGGATCAAAAAACAGCTCCCGCAGCGACGCCATCGTGGCGCCTTCGCCGTCTTTCATCGGAATCTCGTCAAAATTATAGTAATGTACCCCTGCAGGAGACAGCCCGCGCAGCAGCCTGCATACATATTCATAGGCTCCTTTCGGCGTTGAGCCGCCGGTAATGGCTACATTTACCCGCTTTTTACATCCCTCTGCCAGCACTGCCAGCAGATGAAGCGCCGCCATTTTGCTCATCTCTTCATAGTTTTCTGTAATCATCAGATGCATCTTTACTTCTCCTTCCTGACAACACGGATACAATCCTTCTCCAGCGAGTCTGCCATACCTTCAGATGGGATAACATCCGCATAATCCTGTGTATTTGTTACAATTACAACAATGGTATCGTCATATCCGTCCGCACGGATCCCTGCAAAATCCACAACAGCCAGCCGTTCTCCGCGTTTTACACGCTGTCCCTGCTTTGCCAGAACCTCAAAGTGCTTCCCATCCAGCTGGACAGTGTCGATACCGATATGAAGCAGTACCTCCACCCCGGTATCACTTTGCATGCCAATCGCATGTTTAGTCGGAAATACGCACGTAATTTCACCGTCTGCCGGCGCAAAGACTTCCTGTCCCTGCGGACAGATGCCGACCCCTTTTCCAAGCGCTCCGGATGAAAACGCCTGATCCTGAACCTCAGATAATGGAATGATCTTTCCTTTTGCAGGCACTGCTAAAATCTCCGCACCGGATTTTAGCTCTTTCACATTTTTATCGGCATTCTTACCGGAATTTTTATCCGAATTTTTATCCGGATTTCTGTCTGAATTTCTATCCGGATTTCTGTCTGAATTTCTATCCGGATTTCTGTCTTCTTTCTGCTCCCCGGCTCCTTCCGGCTTTTCTGCACCGGTCTCTTTTTCTTCTTTTGGAAGCAGGTTTGGCCCGCAAAGGGCAAATCCTGCCGCTGCCGATGCTACAAAGCCAATGATCACCGCCGCAATCATATAATAAAAATTGTTAAAATCATTCTGACCGATATAAGACGGAAGTCCCGCGAGTCCCCATGCCATCGTATAAGTCTTTACGTTCATAAGCCCCGCAAATAATCCGCCGAGTCCGCCGCCAATCATAACGCATACAAACGGGCGGCGGTATTTTACAAACGCGCCGAATACAGCCGGTTCTGTACATCCAAGAATGGCACTAAAGCTTACCGTACCAAACAGCTGCTTTTGCTTTGCGTTTTTCGCGCGCAGGAAATAACCGAGCATGGTTCCTCCCACTGCAATATCAGAAATCGTACATGCCGCAAGGAACAGCGGATCGTATCCCATCTCTGAAAGAAATGCCATAATGACCGGCATAATAAAGTTGCCTGCCCCCATCATAATCAGAAATGGCTGAATCGCTGCGTAAAACGCAACCACGCTCCAGTTGCCAAGATTGCCAGCCAGCATATCGCAGAACCAGCTGATTCCTTCCCCGATCCAGGTACCAATCGGTCCAAAAAACATGAGCGTTACCGGCAGCGTGATCACGAGTGTAAAAACTGGTATCAGAAAATACTGCAGCATATTCGGGATTACCTTTTTTAAGAATGTCTGCACATATCCCATAAACCACACAGCTAAAAGGATCGGAATAAATGAGCTGGAATACGTGATTGCCGGCAGACTGATTCCTAAAAAGCTAAGTCCTTCCACCCCGTTAATCCCTGTGGACAGCAGGGTAGCCGCCAGCGCCACTGCCAGATACGGACTTGCATTCAGTCTCGCCGCACAGGACATGGCCATAAATACCGGCAGGAAGTAAAAGACCGCGCCGCGGATGGAATCAAGCACCGCATAGGTCGGACTTTCCGCGGAAATCAGTCCGGTCAGTGATACCAGCGACATCAGTCCGGCCAGCATACCCGCGGCTATAATCGGCTCCAGCAGCGGAGTCATGGACTCCGATACGAGATCAAGCGCTGCTTTGAACGGATTTTTCTTTGTCTTTGGCGCATCGTCCCCTTTTGACGCTTCCGCGCTGATCCCGAGCATGGAAATCAGTTCCTCATGCACTTCTGCCACATGTGTCCCGATAATGATCTGATACGCTACATCATTACTTACCACATCAATGACCCCGTCCATTTTTTTAATTTCTTCTGTTTTGGCCCTGCTGCGGTCCTGCAGGGTAAAACGCAGTCTGGTCATACAGTGAACGACTGCACGGATATTTTCTTTTCCCCCAACCAGATCTATAATCTGGCAGTTAAATGCTTCATACTTCATGGCTTCCTCCTTTATGCTTCGCTTTATGCGTAACGCGATGAATATGCAGGATCAGATAAGTCTCTTCATCCATACTCATCTCCGTCTGAAAAATTTCCTTCTGCCACACCAGCATCAATTACAATGTCTCCTTCCTTTA
>CANTHI010000371.1 GCA_947653505.1 uncultured Eubacterium sp. | reverse complement strand
ATCTGTCTGCCTGAGACGTTGGAAGAATGCTTAGAAGTTCTTGGTATTCTGCGAGATACACAGGCGGCGAAGCCGAAGCGGCACCTTTAGCTGCTGGCGGAACGCCAGAAGCGAAGTAGGTGACGCGCCCGTCCGGTACCAAAGAGTAAATGCAGAATACTTAGAACTTCTTGCATTCTGGAAAAGTCACAGGCAGACAGATCCCCGCCTCCCATCCGGCGTCCGGATAGCCAATACGCAACACTTTTTGTAAATTGTTGCATTTGTTCTTAAGTTCGCGCCTATGGGGCAGACCCTGCGCGTTCCTGACCCGTAAAAAGTAACATCCTTACAGATTCTGGTTCTGCTCCTTTTCCACCTCTGTATCAAACGTATCGTTTTCCCCGCCAGAAACCGCATTTTGTACATCCGCCTGCGCCATTTCCTCTGCCTTTACCTGCCGGATCGCCTGATGCACATGCTGCGCGTACTTTCCAGCGAGACGGACCATCCGGCCGGTTTTATCTGCGACTCCCTGCCCAAACTGTGCCGCACAGGAGCCGGCATTTTGTATTCCGGATGAAAGACTGTCCAGCATATGGACATCCTTTTTTTCAAAATGATTCTGGTCAGAAACCAGCTGCTGTTTTGGAAGTTCTTTCTCCCGGCTCATCATCCCGTATAGCGGAAACGTCAGCGTCACCTTAAATAAATCCCCGTCTACCGTCAGATCAAAGGTCCCGTTCATCAGCTCTGTCAGACTTTTTGCAATCGAGATGCCAAGCCCGCTGCCTTCTGTATTTCTGGAGCTGTCTCCCCGCACAAACCGCTCCATCAGCTCCTCGCTGCTGATATTGAGCTGGTATCTGGAAATATTGCGGAAAATAATGACAGCCTGCTGCCCGTTCTGCTCCAGATTGACATACGCCCGTGTGGACGGCTGTGCGTATTTGCAGATATTGTTCATCAGATTGTCAAATACACGCCATAAATGTCTGTTATCGGCCTCGATATAAATATCTGTTTCCGGCTTTTTAATCTGCAGCTCAATCTGCTCTGCCATCAGTTTTTCTTCAAATTCACCAATCGTCTGTATGAGCATGACACCCGCGTCGCATTTTTCCATGATGACATTCAGACTGCCAGTGGACGCCTTCGATGCTTCCATCAGATCCTCAATCAGCTTTTTTAATCTTGCGGACTGGCGGTGCAGTACTTCCAGATATTCCTGTACGACCGGATTGTGAATCTCTTCCTTTTGCAGCAGGTCCACATAGTTGATAATCGAAGTCAGCGGCGTCTTGATATCATGGGATACATTTGTAATCAGTTCTGTCTTGAAATGTTCGCTTTTCATCCGCTCATTGACCGCACAGTTGATTCCATATCCGATATCATTCAGATATTCCCCATGCTTTTTCATCTCCCAGAACATATGCCGGGTATCAATCTGGTAGTCCAGCTGGCCCTGCGCGATCTGCCTGGCGCCTTTCTGCAGGCGGTTCATCTGCATCAGCGCAAGTATGATCACCGGATAGAGGACCAGTTTTTCCATCAGCCAGACCATGAAAAGTCCGGAATCTGCATAACTTACTTCTAACGCCATAAATTCCACAAATGCCAGCGCACCGAGTACAAACCATGCTTTCCACAAAAGCGTCACACTCCGGCACAGACTGATGATCAGATAAATGCAGAAGCGTGTGGCCTTTACCGGAATCTGCACACATTTTTTTAAAATCATATAAGTCAGCGTATGCCTCCACCATTTTCCCATTTTGACACGGACCGCAAAGCTCATACAGAATGCAATCCCAAGCAGAATCGCTGCAATACCCGTGCAGATCAAAAGAACCGCACCGGTTACAAAACCCGACAGGCTGTTTCTGCGCCATCCGATGACACTGTCCATAAAAGATACACCCAGACAAAAGGCTGCAATCTCTGCGAAGAAAACACCTGTCGCGTAAACATCCAGCGGTATATAATCCAGAAACAGCGGATGGATCCCTTCCCTGCCTTTGTGATGTCCAGCCGATGCCATCAGAAAGGAAAATGCTCCAAGCAGCACCATCAGGGAAATAATTGCAAGAAAAATACCTGCATAACGCATCCGGTACGCAAATGAGATCAGCATTTCCGACTGGACAAACAGATCACCTCTGCTAAACGACCGGATTCCCTCCAGCGGTTCTTTTACATAAGACGCCACAATATAACGGTCCGATTTATTTTTATGTCTTACATAAAATGCACCCTCTGCAAAATAATCCGGCGCATGTTCCTGCACCTCCCCATAATTTTCCAATTTATCCAGCTTCCCGTCTACAATGTGGATATCATTAATATCAACCGTAACCTCCCCCTCATAAAACAAAACCTCTGCAGAATCTCTCCACACATACAGCTCTTCGCCCTGCACCATCTCTGCTGACATCTCCTGCGCGGTTTGCAGCGGCCGCTCATCATAACCATCTTCCCGTTCCAGCAGAATCTTTCCTCCATCAGCCGGAATCGGAAACAATCCGTCTTCTGATCTTACATAAAAAGTCTTTGTCTCCCGGTCATACAGCCAGTCGTCAATGTGATAGCCAATATCTGAATACTCCGCACTATGTGTCGTATAATACGTATCCAGGATATTGTTTCCACCGATTTCAAAATATGTGTCTTCTCCAACGTCGAACTCTTCCAAATGCAGCTCTTCCAAACGTAATTTTTCCAAACGTAGCTCTTTTGTATCCGCAACCGTCTCAAAATTGGAAGCGACGTAGCTGTCCGGATTTGTAACATCCACTTCGTCCAGACTTTTTGCCTTTATGATCCCATAACGAAAATTTGTCATCATCCGTTCATCCGCATCATACTGATCCAGATAATCAGCCAGTGCCACAACCGAATATCTCCTGCACACTTCCCCATAAGCCTTTTTTAACATATCTTCTTCCGGCATCTGATAACCGCCTGCCGCATCCATCACAGCCATGCCCGCAAATCCTGCAACGCAGCATGCCAGTGATACGATAAGCAGCACAACTGCAGCAATCTTCGCTGCCAGACTTGATTTTAATTTTTCCACGTCCTGATCCCTCCTGCTTTGTTCTGGCTGATTTTATCACAGCCTCATTTCAGATCTTCCATTTTATATCCGCGTCCCCAGACGACCTTTAAAAAGCGCGGCTGGGCCGGATCATACTCAATCTTTTCCCGCAGATGGCGGATATGTACCGCCACCGTATTTTCCGTTCCATAAGAAATATCCTTCCATACCTCCGTGTAAATTTCATTTGGAGAAAATACCTGGCCCGGATGCTCCATCAATAGCTTTAAAATATCGTATTCCGTCCGAGTTAAAGCCACCGGCTCGCCATCCAGCGTCACTTCTTTGGATTTGTCGTCCAGCTCAATGCCACCGATGCAAAGCTTATCCTCCCGCTGCTTCCCGCCGCCCAGCTGCATATAGCGGCGCAGCTGCGACTTCACCCTTGCCTGCAGCTCGACCGGATTAAACGGCTTGGTAATATAATCATCCGCACCTACCGTCAGTCCCAGCACCTTATCCATATCCTCGCTCTTTGCCGTCAGCAGAATCACCGGTACATTGCTGTGCTCCCGGATCTTAACCATCGTCTCTATTCCGTCCATCTGAGGCATCATAATATCCATCAGCACGAGATGGATCTCTTCTTTTTGAATCACCTCCAGCGCCTCTTTGCCATTGTACGCCTCATATACCGTATACCCCTCGCTGCTTAAATAAATGCGGACGGCCGATACAATATCCTTTTCGTCATCACAAACCAGAATCTTATACATAACTTCCTCCAACTATGTCTGTCTGCAACATAAAAAATCCGTCACAGACATTATGATTAATCACAATGCCATTGTAACGGATTTATTATGAAGTTCCAACTACTTAAAATCTTAAGACTTTTTTAACTTTTATTCTAAACCGTTTCGGATATGCTTATCGGAAAAAACCACGCAGCCCTGTGATTTCCTTTGCTTTTTCATACAGCTGCTTTTCATTCGCCTTTAAATAAAATCTTAATGACGCCAGCTCTTTTTCCGAAAATCCTTTCGATTTCTCAATCTTCCCTCCCGGAATCACTCCTTCTGCGAAGTCCTTTTCGCCGTTTCTCGCAAACCGTACTTTTACAATTTTTGCGTTTCCCTGTTTCAGAATGCCTGTGTAAGTTAATGATACATCATCCATGCCGCCTGACCTCCCTGTGCTGTGCGTACTTTGCTGCTTATTTTATATATATCGGTAAAACTTCTGGTTTCTTAAGGTTTTGTGAAAAATCCACCATTGTGGGTGCCGCCTTATAGGCGAGAACTTAAGAACAAATGCAACAATTTGCATAATAATGTTACATTCTGGCTGTCCGGACGCCGGATGGGAGGCGTTGGCCTGTCTGTCTGTGACTTTTCCAGAATGTAAG
>CANTHI010000370.1 GCA_947653505.1 uncultured Eubacterium sp. | reverse complement strand
TGGATGCAGAATACTTAGAGCTTCTTACATTCTGGAAACCGGAACAATGAAACAGAGCCGCTTCCCTCATCCGGCGTCCGCATTGCCAATACGCAACACTTTTATGTAAATTGTTATGCTCTTAAGTTCGTGCCTATGCGGTAATGCCCCGCACATGCCTTACAGTCCTGTGCACGTGCCGGCAGACGGATCATACGAAACTGCGCGCGCAGGGCGTCATACGTCAGCAGCTTCCCCGTCAGCAGCTCTCCCGCTCCCAGCAGATACTTTACCGCCTCCATCGCCTGCAGGCTGCCAGTCACTCCGCAGACCGCACCGAAAACTCCAGCCTCACTGGCAGACGGCACCGCTCCCTCTGGCGGCGGTTCTTTAAAAATGCAGCGGTAGCAGGGACCCTGCTGCGGCACATACGTCATCAGCTGTCCCTGAAACCGGATGACTCCTGCATGGACAAACGGCTTGCGGGCCAGTACGCAGGCATCATTGATCAGAAATTTGGTCTCAAAATTATCCGCCGCGTCTATGACAATATCATAGTCTCTGATTATATCCATAATGTGATCCGCATCCACAAAAACCGGATACGTACGCACCGTCGTATCCGGATTCAGATGCTGCAGTGTCTTTCTGGCAGACTCCACTTTTTTCGTTCCAAGCTCTTTCGTACTGTGCAGAATCTGACGCTGCAGATTGGACAGCTCCACTTCATCCGCGTCCGCGATACCGATCGTTCCGATCCCCGCCGCAGCCAGATACATAGCCGCCGGAGAGCCCAGTCCTCCGGCTCCAATAATACAGACACTGGCATTTTTTAGCTTTTCCTGTCCATCTGTGCCGATCTCAGCCAGAGACAGCTGCCTGGCATATCGTTTTCTCTGATGATCTGAAAGCCCCGCATCCGTGGCTCTCTCATTCTCCCCACTCATGTTCTTTCCTCCTGTTGTGACCTGCAGCTTTAATGCCCATCTGAACGGTTATGATGCTCTTACTCCGCCAGCTGCAGCAGATTAATCAGCAGAATCCAGGTCATCCCATAATAAGTCACAACCGCAACCAGATCATTGACCGTTGTAATCAGCGGTCCCGATGCCACAGCCGGATCTATCTTTACTTTATGAAAAAACATCGGAATAACCGTACCGGTAATACTGGAAATCAGCATTGCGATCATCAGGGAAAATCCGATACATGCGCTGACCGCATATCCGAATCCGGCTCCCCTGCCCTTGGCCAGCGCAATATAGCCGCCCAGGCAGATAAAAGACAGCAGCCCAAGCAGAAATCCGTTCACTGCCCCGACACGCATCTCCTTGAACATCAACCGCAGCTTCTGCCCTCCGGTCAGATTTTCATCCATCAGCACGCGGATCGTTACCGCCAGCGACTGCGTACCTGCGTTTCCTGCCATCCCAAGAATCAGCGACTGAAAACAGACCACGATCGTAAGCTGGGATACGACCTGTTCAAAGATCCCGACGACCGCCGACACAAGCATACCGAGTACAAGCAGAACCACAAGCCACGGAATCCGTTTCTTCATACTTTCAAACAGAGGCTCGTTCAGATCCTCTTCCGCAGTCAGTCCGGCAAGTCTGGCATAGTCCTCGCCCATCTCTTCATCTACGACTTCTACAATATCCTGCGCTGTAATAACTCCGAGTATCTTTTTATCATTATCCAGTACCGGAATGGAATCCTCGGAATAATCCTTCAGATCCTCAATACACTCATCAATCGTCTCTTTTGCATACACATACGGATACGATGTGGTGATCAGATCATCCAGCGCCGTATACTTACGTGCGATAATCAGATCCTTTAAATCAACCGCCCCGCAGAAGCTCCCGTTTTCATCTACTACATACAGCGTGGAAATATTGTCATTATCTGCCGCCTGCTTCACCAGCTCCTTCATCGCCCCCGGAATCGTCAGTCCCCGTTCGATCACGATAAAGTTTGTCGTCATTTTGCTGCCGATCTCATCGTCTTCATAAGACTGGATCAGATCGATGTCATGTCTGGATTCTTCATCCATCAGCTGAATCAGCCGGTCGGATTTTTCGTCCGACATCTCATCCAGAATATCCACCGCATCATCCGCATCCATCGATTCCAGAATATCCGCCGCGTTTTCCAGTCCGAGCTCCTCCAGATAGCGGCTGACATCATCCTCCAGATACGTAAAAATCTCCGAAATTGTTTCATTCCCAAGCAGCCGGTAAACTTTTATCCGCTCTTCTTTTGAAAGCTCCTCCCAGACAGCCGCAATATCATTCTCATGATAATCCTCGAGTTTCTTACGGATCATCTGCGGGGGCCCGCCGCTTTTTATAATAGCGATCAGTTCTTTTTCATAATCTCTTTTCTCTGGTACATCTGTTTCCGCAGCAGTCATGTCCATTTCTTCAAATTCGCCCATTTTCCCCATAAGAAACCCTCTCTTTCTTCCCAAAGTTTCTACCATCACGATCCGCTTCCGGGCAGATTATTCACAGATTTTCTGTTCCTCACATTCCGCTTCCGGGCAGGTTATTCACAGATTTTCTGTTCCTCACATTCCGCTTCCCAGCAGGTAATTCACAAACTGCTGGGCTGTCCGGCCGGAGATTCCGCCGTGGCTTAGCTCCCACCGGTTCGCTTCTGTTTTCAGCTCCTCATCACTCATCGTAATGCCTGCCCGTCTTGCCAGTCCGATCACAATACGGAAATACTCCTTCTGAGCCGGTTTGGAGTAGTTAATCGTTACCCCGAAACGGTTCACCAGCGACAGCTTTTCTTCCATTGTATCCGACTGGTGCATCCCATTTTCAACCTTTACATCATCCCGGTCGCTCCATGTTTCCTTGATAATATGACGCCTGTTGGACGTCGCATAGATCAGAATATTTTCCGGCTTTGTCTCCACACCACCTTCAATCACAGCTTTTAAAAACTTGTATTCGATCTCAAACTCTTCGAATGACAAATCGTCCATATAGATTATAAACCGATAATTACGGTTTTTAATCTGCGCAATGACATTTGACAGATCTTTAAACTGATGTTTATAAATCTCAATCATGCGCAGTCCCTGATCATAAAATTCATTCACGATCGCCTTGATGCTCGTGGACTTTCCAGTGCCACTATCCCCAAACAACAGCACGTTATTCGCCTTGCGCCCTTCCACAAAAGCCCGTGTATTGTCCACCAGCTTTTTCTTTTGTATCTCATATCCGATCAGGTCATCCAGCATGACTTTATCCATATTATTAATCGGATGAAATGTCACACCCTTTCCCGTCTCATCCGCCGAGATCCGGAATGCCTTATTCAGCCCAAACATCCCGACCCCATAGGCCTTATAAAAATCCGTAACAAAGGAAAAAAACTGCTCTTCATCTGCCGCACCCGCCAGCCGCTCACTCAGCGCCCGCACTTTTTCACTGACATTTTTATTATACATCAGCTCCAGCTTGCCGATCGCCTGATAATCCGCCAGCCGCGCAAAGCAGTCGATTCCAAGCTCCTGTTCCATCCATGTAAAATCATACGCAAACAGCTCCTGATATGCCCTGAAATCACTTTTCGCAAAATAATTGACACTTCCCTCATGCGCACCAGTTTTTTCACACGTAATGCTAAAAGGATTTTCATTTGTGATCAGTAAAAAAGTCAGATAATCCTGCCACAGATTTTTATCAAATCCATAATCTGTTGCCAGGATCAGCAGCCGCTTTACCTGCCGGAAGATCCGCTTTGTCAGCTCCTCCTTTGTCTGCCTGTGTTCGCGCAAATCTGCGCAGATACTGCTTAGTTCCATCAAAACGGAATCCTGCGGCATATCTCCATACATTAATATTTTTGATACAATCCGATTCATACCGTGCCTCCGATCCTCTTTCTTATGTCAGATTTATAATATCGTCCTGTTAAAAACATGTACCGGATACCTGCGAAAGACTTTTGTTCAAAACATCCTGATGCGGAATACATCCCATAGCGTCACATAACTTCTCATAAGCTTCTTTATGAAGCTTCTTAATTATAGAAAAGAAAAAAATCAGGCAGTATCAGCTTAGTATACTGCCCTGTCAGAATCTATCCTGTTTGCAGGTTCCGGATTTGCCAGATATGCGATATATTTTATCATATTTTATTATGCTGTGTAATATTTTCTGCTTATACGTCATTATAACAGTACTGCTTTACTTGTGCAACTCTAAAACGCAGTATTTCTTACATTTTTGCGGAATAACGTTACTTTTCACGGGTCAGGAACGCGCATAAACTGCGCGTTCCTGACCCGTGAAAAGTAACTATTATCCCTGCCCGACTGTGTAGTCTGTTTCCAGCATTTATAACCCTTCTGCCGCGAACCTGTCCAGTTCTTCCGGTGTTCCCAGAACATGCACCCTGCACGGCTGTATATCCCCGATACAGACTTTCC
>CANTHI010000369.1 GCA_947653505.1 uncultured Eubacterium sp. | reverse complement strand
CGGCACCTTTAGCTGCTGGCGGAGCCAGAAGCGAACCAGGTGTCGCGCCCGTCCGATACCACAGTGTAAATGCAGAATACCTAGAGCTTCTTACATTCTGGAAAAGTCACAGGCAGACAGGCCAACGTCTCCCATCCGGCGTCCGCATAGCCAAAAGATAACATTTTTATGTAAATTGCTGCATTTGCTCCGCATATCCACAATGTAAAAAACAGACGAAATCCGTAGACAAATATATTTTTTTATATTATGATAAGAGAAAAACAATTAGAGGAATGCAATGGATCATTATGGAGACGAAGGTTTCATAAGACTTTGGCGCATCAGACAGGAAGAAGTCAGGAATCAGGATATTTTAAAAGGGAGCGTCCGGGTTAACGGAGATGAGCTGGTATTTGCGGAACGGGAAATCGTTAGAAAACAGCTATGGATGTGGATGCCGGATTGTTTTAAAAAGATGCCACAAGAGCTGGCGCAATGGAAATATCCGGATGAAAACCGTCCCGCTGTCATTTATACCAACACAGAGACAACGGTAAATATCAGCTTTACGCATCATCAGGAAGAAAAGATGGAAGCCGGAGAGGAAGAGGCGTATCGCGATCGTATGGAACAGAGTATGCTTCAGAGCTTCCCGGCATCCGGTACAATAGAAAAGGATACGGTCATGGCGAAAACGATGCCGCTGGCATGGTTTGATTTTCTCACACCAGCAATGGATGGTGAGATTTACAATCTGATGTTTTATGCGTCGCTGGATGGAAGACTTCTGGCAGGAGCGTTTAACTGCTTAAGCGGGGACCGGGACGACTGGAAGGATTGTTTTATGCAGATGCTTGCAACGGTCCGCAGCAATGCAGACGGAAAAGAAAAAATTCTAAAAAAGGAATGTTAAAAATGCAAAGATAGTATTCGGAAAAAAGGATGTGACAAGCCATGAACAGACAAAATAGCGCGCGGTCCGCGCAGGCTGCAGGCCCGGCATCAGCTTCGGGGAAAGCGTCCGCCAGCCATAGTCCTGGGGTTTCTGCGGGCCGGGAGTCTGGCCGCGGGATCAAAAGCGCGGTTCCGGTGATCGGAAACGTCAGGGTATTCGATAAGCCGGAAGCAGGCCGGAAGCAGAAAATAGGAATAGCAGGGCCTGGGATGCCGTCTGGCATTGCGGCCTGCGGAAAGATGAAAGATGGGGCAAAATCTGTATCAGGTATTCCGGCGCAGTCTTTAGAAATTGAAAAACGCCAGGGAAAGTGTTCTTCCCTGACTGGAAAATGTTTTCCGGCAGGTACCGTTATTTATACGCGACAGGGGTACCGGCCGATTCAGGATATCCAAAGAGGCGACGATATCTATGCAAGAAATGTACAGACGCAGGAAACCGGATTAAAAAAAGTTACAGATGTGTTCCAGACTGAAGCGCATACCATTTATCAGATCTGGCTGGACAGCAGTGAGAAACTGGAAATGACCGCGTACCATCCGGTCTTCGTCAAAGGCAAAGGATGGGTAAACGCTATTCAGCTGCGGGAAGGGGATGTGGCGGAGACGTTTAAAGAACCCGCGGCAATTACAAAAATTTCAAAAATACGCTGCAGGGAGCCGGTAGCGGTATATAGTTTTCATGTGGAAGACTGGGAATCGTATTTTGTATCGGAAAAGCGGGTTTATGTACATAACGGTTCCGGCCATGCTGAACAGAGTCCGCGAAAAATACAAAGTATAGGTGATCTGACGGATGCCCAGAAAAAAGCAATCCAAAAGTATACCGGAGATGATTATGAAAATATTAATGCTTCCCTGCGTGGAATGGATAAACTGCATCCGGATAATGTGGAAACCGTAGAAACAATGAAAGAGGCGCTTGGCAACAGTTCCCTGCCGGAGGATATGACATTGTACCGGGGCACATCTACAGCAGCGCTTGGCAGTCTCAGAAACCTTCCGCCAGAAGAGATGGTTGGAAAAACGTTTACCGAAAAAGGGTTTATGAGTACGTCAAAGGATCCCGCAGTTGCAGAAGGATTCTACTCGGATATGATTATGACCGTGGAGGCGCCGAAAGGCTCACATGCTCTGGATATTGCGCCAATCAGCGAGTATGACACAGAATCAGAAGTACTGTTTAACGCCGGGCAGGAGATGGTGATCACATCGGCGGCGGAGGATGATAACGGAGTCCTGCATATTACAGTAATACCAAAATAAGAAAGGGAAGATTCATGAGCAGTGAAAAAAATAAATCTTCAATACTGGACCGGTGGGCAGCAGATGTCCGTTCCTATGAAAATGGCGCGAAGCCGCCTGTATCCGTGCCGCAATGTGAGACATGTAAAAATATCATAAAAGGAAACGCGCTTCATTGTAATGTCTATAAGGATATGAAAAAGCCGGAAGATGTACTGTTTCCACACAAAGAATGCCCGTCTTATTCTGCTGCCAGACCCATTGATGTTTCGATCCGCAACGATGAGGATGAAAGGCTGTATGGCGGACTGTTTGGATTTTGTGTTGGGGATGCGCTTGGCGTTCCGGTTGAATTTTCATCCAGGGAAGAGCGCTGGCGTGATCCGGTAAAGGAAATGCGCGGGTATGGAACCTATCATCAGCCGTTTGGGACCTGGTCGGATGATACGTCGATGATGCTGTGTCTGATTGACGCCATGACCGAAGGCTATACGGCGGAAAAACTGGCGCACAATTTTGTAGAGTTTTATCAGAATGCCCGGTTTACGCCGCATGGGGAAGTGTTTGATATCGGAAGTTCCACGAGAGAAGCCATTGCAAGGATCTGCGCGGGCGTCAGTCCGGCTGCGTGCGGAGGAAGGACAGAGAGAGACAATGGCAATGGTTCACTGATGCGTATTTTACCGGCAGCCTATCTGGGGCAGGCGTACCGTGCGGAGGAGTTTATTCATTTAACGGAAGAAATCTCTTCCATAACCCACGGGCACAAACGCGCGGTACTTGCCTGCATTTTTTATACGAAGCTTGCCGACCGGCTGATCCGTGGCGACCGTAAGGAAGAAGCGCTGGATCATGCGATTCGTTTTCTGGAAAAAAATTGTCAGTCGTCTTATGGGGATGAATTTGGCAATTTTGGCCGGATTCTTCATAAAACGGTGATCGACGCGCCGGAAGAAGAGATCTGGTCATCCGGATATGTGATAGATACGCTGGAAGCGGTCATCTGGGCTTTTTTCAAGGGGGAAGATTACCGCAGCACAGTGCTTACGGCGATTAATCTGGGCGGAGATACAGATACGATAGCGGGAATCGCTGGCGGGCTGGCAGGTATCTGTTACGGATTTTCGGATATACCACAAAACTGGGTGCAGTGTGTTGCCAGAAAAGAAGAGCTGTATCAGATGTTTACACGTTTTATGGACAAGGTCCGGGTTCCATGAGGCATATCTAAAATAAAACTGGTCTATGGAAGGAGCTGCCTGCGATGGGAATGTTTTTAAACAGCAAAGCACCTTATGAAATATGCAGAAAAATCATACAAAGCCCTTATTTTGTTGACAAATCCATGATGCTGGCTGAGCTGGTCCCGGCCTTTGCAGGCATGAACTGCTATTATTGTATTACCAGGCCACGACGGTTTGGAAAGACCGTTATGGCTGGTATGACAGGCGCTTTTTTTGGACAGACAGACCAGACGGACAACATCTTTGAAACGCTTGCGATTGCAGGAACCGGGGTATATCAGGCTCATCTGCACAGACATCATGTGATTTTTATTGATTTTAGCAAAGAGCCAAGAGACTGCAAAAGTTATGCACAGTATATCAGCCGTATTGAAAACGGCCTGCTAAAAGATCTGATTACAGATTATACGGACTGCGGAATTAGTATGGATGATGCTCTCTGGGACGCCCTGCAGAAAATTTATGAACAGACAGACCAGCAGTTTTTGTTTGTACTGGATGAATGGGATGCTGTATTTCACATGCCATATATATCGGCCGGGGAGCAGAGAGAATATCTGTTGTTTTTAAAATCTCTGCTGAAAGATCAGGCTTATGTGGAATTTGTTTATATGACGGGTGTTCTTCCGATTGCCAGATATTCCAGTGGTTCGGAACTCAATATGTTTGTAGAATATGATATGACGTCGTCAGAAAAATTCTGTGCATATTTTGGATTTTCTGACGATGAGGTCAGCCGGTTGTATGAGGCTTATTTGCGCAAAACGTCATGCCCGGGATTTGGCCGCGAGGATCTGCGTATCTGGTATGACGGATATTATACCGCATCCGGGTTACGTCTTTATAATCCCCACTCTGTCGTGCTGGCGCTGACGGATAACCAGCTTCGCAATTACTGGACCAGTTCTGGTCCTTATGATGAATTATTTTACTATATCCGGCACAACGTGGAAGATGTCAGGGACGATCTGGTTCTATGGTGTCTGGTGAATCTGTTTCTGCCCGCATCGGAC
>CANTHI010000368.1 GCA_947653505.1 uncultured Eubacterium sp. | reverse complement strand
ATCATCTGGGAGGCTACGATTTCGTAGCCCTCTGCTCCCATTTCAGACGCTGTGCGTATCACACCTTCCAGATCCAGCACGCCTTTTAAATAAGGTGTGCCAAGTGAAAATAACGTAATACCTGTTTTAATATTAGACATTTTCGTTTCCTCCCTAATCCGTAATCTTCAAGGTCTTACTGCCGCAGCTGTCTACTGGCATGTACTGATGATCCGGACCAACCGGCATATATGGCGAGCGGAAAAGCAGCGTTACGTCTATTTTGTGTTCTCCTTCGGCCAGGCCTGCCGGATCAAATACCCGGATGGTTGCCGGTTCGATTACCTGCCAGAATTCTGTGTAGCATTTATCAAATTCTACGGGACTAAATTCTTTTCCGTTAATACAGAATTTGATACGTTCTGACGGGATTTCAATATCATCTACTTTTACTGCAAACTGGTCAATGACTGATAAAAAGTGGCCCCGGTAATAACTCAGACGGATATCAAACTGGTAGCCCATTTTTTTGCCGTCTGCATAATAGTGCCTGAGACTGTCGCTTACTACGACATCTACAAAATTCATTCGCATTGCAAAACTCATGATTCTGCCTCCCTTTATTTTTCAATGAAAATGCAAACGTATGATTAGAACTGAATTTCCCTGTTTTGTGCAGCTGACTGATAGATATGATCTAAGATCTTTGTAACAGTAAGAGCTTCCTCTGGTTTTACCAATGGTTCGGTATCATGTATAATGGATTCCAGCCATTGTCTGCAGTCAATGGTTCCTTCTTCTCCGCCACCGCCGCCAAAGTATGCGACACCACCTACCGGAGATAACGTTTCTTCCATGAGCTGTCCATTTCTTCCACGATTATAGATCAGTTCATTTTTGGAATAACTCATACCAGAATGAATCTCAGCTCCGGCTTTTGTACCGCATAATGTTGTGGATGCTTCGCGGGATTCCAGAATATTTAATGCCCAGCCCGCTTCCAGATGGATGGTTGCACCATTTTTCATTTTGATAAAGCCCATAGCAGAATCTTCTACTTCGAATGTCGCAGGATCCCACGGCCCGAACAGATTGCCTTCTGTTGCCTGCTGCAGACTGCCAAGCTTGAAATATACAGAACCACTGATACTGCTGACGTCATAATTATTCATACACCACAAAGTAATATCCAAAGCATGTGTTCCAATGTCGATCAACGGTCCGCCGCCCTGCTGCGCTTTGTCCTGAAATACGCCCCATGTAGGAACGCCCCTTCTGCGAATGGCATGTGCCTTTGCGTAATAAATATCTCCCAGCTCTCCTTTTTCACAGGCTGTATGCAGGTTTTGCACTTCTGCACGGAATCTGTTCTGATAACCAACGGTAAACTTTGTACCAGCTTTTTTCCATGCGGCTACCATTTTTTCAGCTTCTTCTGTGCTGTGGGACATCGGTTTTTCACAGTATACATGTTTTCCGGCTTCAAACGCGGCAACTGCGATTTCACTATGCGCGACATTTGGTGTACAGATATGTACTACTTCCACATCCGGATTTGCCAGCAGATCATGATAGTCCGTATACACTTTTGCATTGGCAGTTCCAAACTCTTTTGCAGCTTTTTCTGCCCGTTCTTCCATGCTATCGCAGAACGCGATGATTTCATTTAAATCCGCATTTGCTTTTAATGCCGGAAAGTGTTTCTGATTAGCAATGCCTCCGCAGCCAATCATTCCAATTTTTAATTTTCCCATTTTCTGATCCTCCTTAAAATTTTTCCGGTTACACGCTTCTCAAAATAGTTGTTTCATTTCGGATAAACGCAGGCTTCATATCCGCCTTATGTTTTAAAAATGTGGAAGACGCTGCCATAGCGTCTTCGCTTTCCCAATAGGAAATAATGTAAACATGATCCTTTTTCTGTTCATCCAGAAAAACCTGCATCCCATGACAACCTGCATCATTTGTAGTGTCTTTTGCAAATGCCGCTGCAGCTTTTAAATAAGATTCGGCCTGTTCTGGTTTTATTACATTATCAACAATCTGCAAAATCATAATCGTGATCTCCTTTGAAAATTATGAATGACCCAGTTCTTCCCCGTCTGACGCAATCACTTTCTGATACCAGAAAAAGCTGTCTTTGCGGTAGCGTTTTAAATCATGCGCAAAGTCTACATAGATAAATCCGTATCGTTTGCTCCAGTCGCCGCTGGCGCTATAGAGATCTATGCAGCCCCAGGGAAGGTATCCAAGAACCGGAACATGGTCTTCTTTCCTCGCCTGATTGACGGCCTGAATATGCTCACGCAGGTAAGCAATTCTATATTCATCATGAACCGTTCCATCTTCGTTTAAGATGTCATCCTTTACGCCAAGACCGTTTTCAACAATCATAACCGGAAGCTTATAACGGTCATAAAGCTCATTAATAAAAATCCGCAGCCCCATTGGGTCGATGGTCCATCCAAAGGTGGATTTTTCCAGGCATGGATTTTCATAAGCGGCATAAAGCATCTGGATTGTTTTGGCATTTTCGTTATTCTTATTTTCACCATCCCGCATACAGACACTGAAATAATAACTAAAAGAAATAAAATCCATTTTCGATGAAGCATCCTCCATGACAGCTCTTTCCGATTCACTGGTGTTTAGCGTAATGGCTGCTTCTTTCATTTGCTGCTGCATACGGGTATTGTAGCGGCCGGTAGTAAACAGGTCCAATTCATCCCAGTTTACTTTCTGGTTATGTATCTGGGCTGCCCTTACATCACGCGGGTCGGATGATAACGGATAGGCCAGGGAACTGGCCATCATGCAGCCGATCTTTGCATCCGGAATCATTTCATGGCACAGCCTGACAGCATAAAAGTGTGCCATCACTGTATTATGATAAGAGTCCCACTGATATTGCCAGTAATCAGCATCTGATTTCCTGCGCTTTTTGTTGCTGTACATGGAAGGAAGCATCAGACCAAGATTATTTTCGTTCAATGTCAGCCAGTATTTTACAATGTCTCCATACAGCCCGAAACAGGTTTTGCAATATTGAATAAATGCCTGTAATGTTTTTTTACTCTGAAAACCGTCATAACGCTGTACCAGACTGTAAGGCAGATCCCAGTGAAACAGGGTTACGACTGGTTCGATCTGATATTTTTTAAGCTCCAGAAAAACATTACGGTAAAAATCAGCGCCTTCCTGATTCAGTACGCCATCTCCATCCGGAAATAAACGCGACCATGCAATTGACATCCGGAATGCCTGAAATCCCATTTCAGCCATCCACGAAATATCTTCTTTATAATGATGATAAAAGTCAGAAGCTACCGAATATGTGACACCGGTTTCTTTTTCTCTTATATCATAAATACTGCTTCCTTTTCCGCCTTCAGTTCCTCCGCCTTCAAATTGAAATGCAGAAGCAGAGCCGCCCCAGAAAAACTGTTTCTTCATGTTTTCTTACTCCTTTATGAAAATTGATCTTACCGGTTTCTTTTAAAGGATGGTCCCTGAATCCCTTTTTTTGCCAGAAAGAATGTGGAGACAAAGCCGGTAATAAATGCAATTACCATTGCGGAAATGCCAATGACCACATTAAAGACCCCTTTGTCTCCAAACATTGCCGGAATACCAATTGCACTTGAAGATGCAATCATATACATACGGAAACCAAAGATTCCCGCGAAAGCGCCTCCAACGCCGCCGCCAATCATACTTCCTAAAAAACCGTATTTGCTGGGAAGATTGATACCATACATCGCTGGTTCTGAGATTCCCAGTACTGCGGATGCAGAAGCGGTAAACGCTTCACTCCGCTGATCAATATCCTTGCTCAGTATGCCGATGGCAAACGCCGCACCAGCCATTGCCAGATTCTCAGCCGTCATGGCAGGCATCAGCAGCTGGTCGTATCCGACAGTTGTTATAGAGGCTACGATGATCGGGAAAGCAAACGAGTGTGTTCCGGTTACAATCATCAGAGGCATTAAAAATGCGATTAATGCTACAGCTACAAAACCAAGGTGATCTCCCAGCCAGATCACGCCGTTTCCTAATGCATCGCCGATTGTATTTCCCAGTGGTCCGACTACGATCAGCATAACTGGCATCATGACCAGCATAATCAGAACGGGTGCCATAAAGGAACGTACAATTGCAGGCAGAAGATTGTTGAAAAACTTCTCAACATAATGTAATAAAAAGACACCTATAATAATTGGAAGGACTGTCTTGCTGTATGCCACGTTTGGAATACCAATTCCAAATAAAGATAACTGTTCCACGCCCAGACTTTCGAAAGAAGTCAGACCCGGATGCAGCATAATACCGGCCAGCAGCATCGCCATGAAAGGACTGACATCTAATTTTTTGGAAGCGGTATATGCAATAAAGACTGGCAGGAAGTAAAAACCGGCATCGTATATGATATTTAAAACATAATAGGTCGGGCTGCCTTCTGGCAGTA
>CANTHI010000367.1 GCA_947653505.1 uncultured Eubacterium sp. | reverse complement strand
CACTTTCTGAATTAAATGTTCCTCGTTATATGACACCAGGCGGAATTTTTGACGCATACGATGAAAAAGAAGTAACCGTATGGGGAAGAAACGACCTCAAAGATCTGGATGACGCCAACATCGGTCTGAATGGTTCTCCGACAAAAATCGCAAAAGCATCTGACAAAGTCCGCAAGGGCGCTGGCGAAAAGGTTACACTTGATGCGACAGAATCCGTGGCATATATCATGGGTAAGTTAAAAGAGAAACATGTAATCTAATAAGATGAAGGAAAGTGGTGAAAAAAATGGGTTTAGAAGAATATAAGGGCGTATATATCTACGCACAGCAGGTAGATAACGAATTAAGCAGTATTGCCTTTGAATTAATCGGAAAAGCAAAAGATCTTGCAAAAGATCTGAATACAGATGTAACAGCCGTTCTTCTCGGATCAGATGTAAAGGGCCTGACAGACCAGCTCGCTGAATATGGCGCAGATAAAGTCATCGTAGTAGACGATCCGGCGCTGAAAGTATACAGAACAGAGCCATACGCACACGCACTGGCTTCCGTGATCAACGAATATAAGCCGGAAATCATGTTAGTAGGAGCTACAGCAATCGGAAGAGACTTAGGTCCTACCGTATCTGCAAGAGTAGCTACCGGTCTGACAGCAGACTGTACACAGCTGGAAATCGGTGATTTCCCATTAAAGCCGGTAGAAGGCAAAGAGCAGAAGCACAATCAGCTGTTAATGACACGTCCTGCATTTGGCGGCAACACGATCGCTACGATCGCGTGTCCGGATAACCGTCCGCAGATGGCTACGGTACGTCCTGGCGTTATGCAGAAGATCGAGCCGGTTGCTGGCGCAAAGGCTGAAATTATTGAATACAATCCTGGATTTGAAGAGAATCATAAATACGTTGAGATTCTGAATATCATCAAACAGGCAAAGAGCGCAGAGAACATTATGGATGCCAAGATTCTCGTATCTGGCGGCCGTGGCGTTGGCTCCGCAGAGAACTTTCAGATTTTACAGGATCTGGCAGATGTGATCGGCGGTATGGTCAGCTGCTCCCGTGCAGTTGTTGAAAATGGCTGGAAACCGGTAGACTGCCAGGTAGGCCAGACAGGAAAAACCGTACGTCCAAACGTTTACTTTGCAATCGGTATTTCAGGCGCAATCCAGCACGTAGCAGGTATGGAAGAAGCAGATATTATTATTGCGATCAATAAAGACGAAGATGCTCCGATCTTCGATGTAGCTGACTATGGTATTGTTGGGGATCTGAACAAGATCGTTCCGGCACTGACAGCTGCCCTGAAGGAAGAGCTTGGGAAATAAAACAGATACATAAAATCAGATAATTAAAATCAGAAAATCAGATAGAAAGAAATAGATAGAAGATGATGAAAACGTCAGGTGCAACGAATGTGGTATCTGACGTTTTTTTGTATATAAAAAGAATGGCAGAACCCGTTATAATATGATAGGATATAGATAAAGAAGATAATGTAAGATGCAGAAGGGAGCCAAAAACATGGATAGAAATAAGATAAAGCATATTCTTGAATCATTAGATTATCAGAATGAAAATGTTCTGGAAAATTATCCGGTTCAGATCAATGGAACTTCTGCAATTAAATATGACATTGTTGCGTTTAGTGACAAATATTTAAAAGATGTATCGACATCCTGTATTGCGATACAAGAGGTAAAAGATGAAAATGAGGAAGAACAATATATAGATGGTGCAAAATATCTGGCAGCGCCTGTTCTGATAATTTCGATGCAGGAATATATGCGTGTATGGCATATAAAATCTGATAAAAGTACGCTTTTGAGAGAAGACCGGGTTAATGTGATTCAGTTATATTTTGAAAAAAACCGATTTGAGTTTGTATCAGATGTTTTAATTGCGTCGAAAATGGGGTACCAGCAGATGGATCTGTTTGAGGCAGCTGGTCTGATCGACTTTTCGAGAGAAGCAACATGTAAAATTCTGAGTGAGGAATTTGAAAAAGGATTTCTCGCTGCAAGGACCTGGCTGAAATCTCAAAAGAGAATAAGCGTTCAGGATTTAAACAATATAACCAGTATTACAATGCATGTGATTTCTGCGCTGATTATGAACAGTAAGGTTTCAGCAGTAGAAACACTGACAGATATCTGGTCTCTGACAGACCGGTTGTCGCAGCGATATCAGGAATATTTTGACGCTGCTATTATGAACCGGTATGGAAGGGAGCTCCCATGTGTAATATTTGATAATCTGACGCACAGTATCAACTACCAAAGTGTGGATCATGAATTACTTGGATATTTTTATGAATCCACATTGTTGCAGATTTCTAAAAAAAAGGCGGGAAGTATCAGAAAAAAATTCGGGATATATTATACACCGAAAGCATTAAGCAGGCAGATATCTGAGCAGATACCATTTGAAGCAATCCCACCGGAACGCAGATATGTGCTGGATGGTACATGTGGTTCTGGAAGTTTATTATTAAGTGCATGTAAAAGATTGGAAAATCTGGCATGTCTTGAACGCAAAGATTATGACAGACGGGAATATTTAGCAGAAATGATACAGGGATATGATATAGACAGATTTGCTTCGGAAGTCGCGAAACTGTCTCTGCTTCTATATAGTCTGCCAGCAGAAGTCAGATGGAATATTAGAGCGGGAGATCTGCTGCGGCTGAATCAGAAAGAAGTTCAGTCCCTATATTATTTTGGGAAATCCGCCTTATGAAGAAAAGCGGGGTGATCGTAAGAGAACACAGAAAGCAGCTGCGTTTTTAAAGCGGTATATGGAGTTATTGCATGAAGATGGCTACCTTGGAATTGTATTGCCGGAAAGTTTTATGCAGAATGACAGTGTCAGGCAGCAAAGGGAGGAGTTGCTGAAACAGTTTGATATTCTGGAATTATGGATGCTGCCAGGGCAGATCTTTGAAAATAACTGTTCTACGATTGTATTGATTGCGCAAAAAAAACAGCCAGAAAAAGATAATATTACTAAAATCAGGATTTTGACAAGGAATCAATATTCTATAAAAAGATTTTTGAAATATGGAAACTGGGATTTTGAATTTTTAGGAAATATTCAGTCAGAATGGATAAAAGAAAAAGAGATGAAAATATCTCCAATAGAAGAAATATTGCGCAAAATCATAAAGAATAGTGGAAAATTAGAGGATTTTCTGGCAGCAGGTGGTATGGGAATCATGCTTCCGCCAGATATTGAGCTTTCCAGAACGCAGTCCGACGGATGGGTTCCATATCTGAAAAATGCAAAGAACTTTAGAAAATATGTAATATCGGATGAAATGGCTGAAAGAATCCGGTTTGTTAATTATGCAATGACAGATGAACGGCAAAAGGATATCAAAAGTTATTTTGAAGGGTTCAGACTTCGTAAAAATTTTGAAAAGCTGTATTCATCAGAAACGAAAGTACTTGTAAAAATGTCTGCGACACCTGGAAAAATAGATTGTATCAGTGCATTTGTAGATGAAGACAGAATATATCCGGAGCATTCTTTTTTCTGTATGACAGTGAAAGACAGGCGGATTTCTGATTATATATTATGTGCATTAGTGAACAGTAAAATCATCAATGCATTTATCCGGCGTGAATGTGTGAAACGTACAATAACAACAAAGGCAATCAGAAGGATTCCTGTGCCGCCATTTACAGAAGAGCAGAAAAGGGAAATAGAAACTTGTTTTTTTAAAATAAAGGAGTCGTGCTTATCTGCTGATGATAAAAAGATATCAGAACTGCAGGACCAGCTGGATGATATTATTTATGATGCGTTTGGATTAAATAGTGCTGAAAAAGAACAGGTGAATAACGTGTTTGCGGTTTATCGTGGAATAGAAAGGTGTCCACAGAATAAAATTGGAACTGAACAAAAGTATTATAATGTAACGGGTGAGGTAATAGAAATTATTGCTGACCAGATGATATGCAAGGTGTTTCTGGCTGAACTTGGTGAACAGGAAATAAAACTTTCTGCTTCCATGCCAGGATGGTTTTTAAGAGAAAAGGCTGAGTTTTCTGCAAAAATGCGGAATGATGAACTTTTTGACATAAGACCATTATTGTTTTTGGACTTAAAGGAGGATGACATGTTCAGACTTTTGTGTGAGGATATGTCATAGTGGGAGGAATAAAATGGCAAATACAACACAAAAAATAAAATTTTTGGATGTGGGACATGGGGACAGTGCTGTAATATTCCTGAAAGATACAGATTGTCATACTACAAAAACAGTAATGATTGATATTGTGGATGCGGATAAGGCAGTTGCCGAATTAGCAAAAGAAGACGTTCGGATACTGGATCTGCTGATCATTTCACATTTTGATTCAGATCATTGTAAAGGTGTGAATGATTTTTTGGAAAAATTTCTGGCATACAAGAAAAAGCAGAGCAAATAAGGATTTATTCAGGTTCTAAGTATA
>CANTHI010000366.1 GCA_947653505.1 uncultured Eubacterium sp. | reverse complement strand
ACAGGCAGACAGATCACCGCCTCCCATCCGGCGTCCGCATAGCCAATACGCAACATTTTTATGTAAATTGTTGCATTTCCACTTAAGTTCGCGCCTATGGGGTCTGCCCCACCGGGCATAAACTGCGCGTTCCGTGAGAATATGATTCAGGAGTGAGGGGCGATTTTGCGAAGCAAACTTTCCATATCGCCCTGATTTGTTACTATGAGCGGCCTTCAGGGCCGTGAATAGTAATGAATATGCCGCATGATCTGTCAGAAATACAAAAACAGGTAGCCATCCGGTCCGGATGTGGTGTATAATAAAGCCATACCAGTTTTTGGAGAGGAGCCGTATATGTTTTTCTTTATTCTGATTGGAATCATCTTTTTTCTGGAATACTATGTAAAAGATCATATGGATAAAATCCGTACATTGCAGGAACAGCGTTCTCTCGCCGGAGGGAAGCTTCTGCTAAAAAAATACTATAATACCGGGATGGCCGGCAATTTTTTAAAAGCCCGCCCAAAAGCGGCCTGTATGCTGCATATTTCTGCACTTTTGGCTGTGGCAGCTGCTTTATTGTGGATACTGCCGAAAAAGCATACAGCTGTTGCAAAGACCGGACTTTCTTTTCTGGCTGGCGGTGGACTGAGCAATCTTTATGACCGTCTTACAAAAGGACATGTTGTGGATTACGTCAGCTTTGGATTCGGGCCGAAGCGTTTTCGCAGGCTTGTATTTAATCTGGCAGATTTTTTTGTCTTTTCAGGCATATTTTTATGCATGATACAGGTGTTCAGGAAAGAAAGACTGTAGAAGAAAGTATTGATAGAAAGAAGGAATGGTTAATATGACAACACAAAAGAGTGGTCAGAAAGCGAATCCGCTCGGTACCAGGCCGGTCGGAGCTTTGCTGGCCGAATTTGCGATTCCGAGTATTATTGCCATGCTGGTCAGTGCTTTGTACAATATTGTGGACCAGTTTTTTATCGGGCATTATGTCGGAATGCTGGGGAATGCGGCGACGAATGTGGCGTTTCCGCTGACGATGAGCTGTACGGCGATCTCGCTGATGTGCGGAATTGGCGGAGCGGCGAATTTTAACCTGAATATGGGCAGGGGAAATCAGCAAAAAGCGGCAGGATATGCGGGCAATGCGATCGAAATGACGATTGCAATCGGATTGTTCTTGTGTGTCTGCACAAGGATATTTTTAAGACCGATGATGATTACGTTTGGAGCAACGGATCAGACGCTTGAATATTCGCTTTTGTATACCGGAATTACATCTTTTGGGTTTCCGTTTCTGATCTTTACGACAGGAGGCTCCAATCTGGTCAGAGCGGATGGGAGTCCGCGTTTTTCGATGCTGTGCACTCTGATCGGGGCGCTGGTCAATACGGCTCTGGATGCCCTGTTTATGATACAGTTTGATCTGGGTATCCGGGGAGCTGCATGGGCGACGGTGATTGGGCAGGTTGTATCTGCCGTACTTGTGGCCGGCTATCTGAAAAGGTTTCGGACAGTACCGCTGAAACGGGAATGCTTCCGTCCGGCGGCATCATGCTGGGGGAATATCGCAAAGCTAGGCATGTCGCCGTGTATTAACCAGCTGGCGATGATGCTGGTACAGATCGTACTGAACAATGTACTGACATTTTATGGCAGCCGGTCAGCTTATGGTGGGGATATTCCACTGGCCTGCGCGGGTATTATTTCCAAGGTCGGGATGATGTTTTTTTCGATTGTGATTGGAATATCACAGGGTATGCAGCCGATTGTCAGCTTTAATTACGGTGCAAAACAATATGCGCGTGTACGGGAGGCTGTCTGGAAGTCCATTGCCTGTGCCACTGTGATCTCGGTGATCGCTTTTCTCTGCTTTCAGATTTTTCCAAGGCAGATTATAGGGCTGTTCGGACAGGAGAGTGAAGAATACTTCCGGTTTGCAGAGCGGTATTTCCGGATTTATATGTTTTTTACGTTTGCAAACCAGTTCCAGCCGATTGTGGCCAATATGTACACGTCGACCGGCAAGGCGGCTGCGGGCGCGCTGATGTCACTGACCAGACAGATTCTGTTTCTGATGCCGCTGCTCATCATACTGCCCAGATTTTTTGGCCTGGAAGGGGCCATGTATGCGGCGCCGATTGCGGATTTTGTAGCATTTTTTGTTGCGGGAACGATGCTGCTGCGTGAGACACATGTGCTAAAAAAACTGGAGCAGGAGTCATAAAAATATAAAATGTCAGAAGTTATTTTCAGAGCATGTCTAAAAAACAGTTCTATTATTAAATGTGACGATATACTATGCCGTGCAGTTTGCTGTGCGGCAAAATTTTTTTTAAATATCTGTATATTTCCGGGATTTATGCAACAAAAGTGAGCTTTTCGTGATCTAATGTGTGTAATTACGTAAAGACTCAATATGCCGGCAGGGGGACAGGAAGGGATATCTATGATGGAGACACTGGTTAAGCGCGCGATGCAAAGAGATGCAGAAAGCTTTATCAGATTGATGGAAGAGTATAAACAGCCGATGTTAAAGGTTGCTTACGGATTTTTTTCAAATGAGGAGGATGTGGCAGATGTTATGCAGCAGACGGTGTTAAATGCTTATGAGCATATTGGCGGGTTAAAGAAACCTTCCTATTTTAAAACATGGCTGATCCGTATCCTGATCAATAACTGTAACCGGTTATACAACAGCAGAAAACGTATGGTTCCAGGAGAAAAACTGGCTGAGGAAAAGTATTTTGACGATTATCCTGAAGACAATGCATTTTTTGATCTGCTTTCCCTGCTGCAAAAGGAGGACAGGGCTATTTTCCAGCTCTATTATGGCGAAGGGTATACGACAAAAGAGATCGGCCAGATTCTTGAAATCAAAGAAAATACGGTACGCAGCCGGATTCACCGTGGGAAGGAGCAGCTACGCAGACAGATTCAGAAGGAGGGTTGGATTTCACATGAAAAATAAACAGATGGACGATCAGCTGGATAGACAGATCAGGGATGTCATGCAGGATCAGGTTCCGGAACCGGAACTGCTGGACAAAAAGATGAAAGACGCTTATCAGCAAATCCGGAACATGAAAACGACAAAAAAACTGAAAAAAGAGCTGCCGGTTACTGTGAAATTCAGTGCGGCTGCAGCAATTCTGGCTTTTGCGATTGTATATTGTGTTAAAAATCCTGCGATTGCGGCACAGGTTCCGCTCATCGGAAATATTTTCCGCGTGCTGGAGCGGCAGGTACATTTTCCGGGTGATTACAGCGGTCATTCCATCAGACTGGATACGACATCCGATGACCAGGATAACAATACCAGTGATGGGAAACCGGGCGATGGCAGCAATGGAAACAGGAACTTATCCGGTGACAGTATCAGTGACGGGAAACCGTCCGGCGACAGTATCAGTGACGGGAAACCGTCCGGCGACAGTATCAGTGACGGGAAACCGTCCGGCGACAGTATTAGTGACGGGAAACCGTCGGATATGGATGGAGGCGGGCAGCCGGGGCAGACAGATGATCAGGAAAGGAATGCGTCGCCCTATCAGAAAGAATCTGACGGTGTCACAGTGACACTTTCGGAGGTGGCATACGATCATAATGCGATTTACCTTGCCATACTGGTGCAAAATGAGAATGGATTTGCGAAAGACGTACTGTATGAGAATCTGCTGATGTACAGTGCAAAGGTGCGGCTGCATAAAAAAGATGGTACTACCGAAACATTTCGCTATAAAAGCGAAGGACTTTTTTGCAAAGATATTGAGGGTGAATTTACTGATCCGTATACGTTTCAGGGAATTTACCAGTTTGTGGAACCAGGGACCGACCTTTCGGAATGTACGGCCTGTGATCTGATTTTTGAGGATTTTCAGCAGCAGCTGACAACGGGTGAGGAAGAGACCATTATAGTACCGGATTATGGAGAAGTCGTACGGACGATTCATGACAGTGTACATTATACGGGTCCCTGGAAATTCCGCCTGGATCTGGATGGAATGACAATCAGTGAGCAGGAAATAATGGTTCATGATGCAGACGCGCAGGGATTCGGGATTGAAAAAGTAGTGAAGACACCGTTTGAAATGTATGCGGTACCGATTCTGCCGGAAGGCGAAAACATATATGATTATGTCGTTACGATCCAGGACGCGGATGGGAAAGCGTTAGAGCCACGCAACAGTGGTAAATATTTAAGTATGAGTCATTATGGCAGGGATGTTTCCAGAGTGACGGTTTATCTTTTGAAAGCAGAGGATTTTTTGGATAATAAGGGAGAAAACTCTTACCTGCAGCCGGGGAAGGCCATTTACCAGACAACGGTCAGTTTTGGGGACTGACAGGATCCTTTGGATACCTGCATAAACACGTGTCAGGCGCTGGATATAAATCTGACGGACAGGCACCGGGGAATGAGGATGGATACACTGTCATTCTCCGGTGTCTTTATATCCTTTCCCGATTGCGG
>CANTHI010000365.1 GCA_947653505.1 uncultured Eubacterium sp. | reverse complement strand
TCGTGATTCAGGGATTGAGCAGCAATTACGCAGGAACGAAGGTTATCAGCTTTAAGATATCAGCAGTGGCAGTCAAGGGTCTGAAGGCTTCGAATGTGAAGTACAACAGCCTGAAGCTGAAATGGACGAAACAGGGATACGCAGATGGTTATCAGATCTGTGATTCCAAGTCGAAAGTAATTAAGACACTTAAGGCAAACAGTGCAACGATTACCGGACTGTCAGCAGGAAAGACTTATAAATTTAAAGTAAGAGCTTATATCCGCAATGCAAATGGTACGAAGTCTTATGGAGCATTTTCATCGGTACTGAACGCGACGACGAAGCTTCGGACGCCGAATGTAAAAGTCGTTTCCAACGCGAAGGGGCAGGCTCGGATCAGCTGGTCGAAAGTATCCGGTGCGTCGGGTTATGAGATTTACTATAAGAAGTCTTCTGGTGCGAAGTATAAGAAGTTAAAGACAGTAAACAATCCGAATGTCCGGGTATGTACCGTACGCGGCATGAAGAGCGGTGACAGGGCATATTTCCGCATCCGTGCGTTTAGAAAGAACGGAAGCAGGAAAGTATACAGTGCACTGAACCCATTGAAGGTTATTACGGTGAAATAAGCAGAGCATGAGTGAAAAATACAGAATAGGCGATTATGAATTTAATACCTATGAAGAGTATCTTGCGGCGCAGGAGGATGTAAAAAAGATCGACTACCTTACAAAGGAGCTGGACATTACAGACGCCGATGTCGCCGTAAGACTCTACACTCTGATCAGGAACAGGGAGATCATTTTCCGCAGTAAGATCGGGATTTCCTTTACCTGGTATGTGACGGATGTGCTGGCAAAAAATTCCCAGAAGCTGCTGGAGGAAAGGCGGCAGAAGGAAGAGCAGAAACAGCAGGGGAAAAAGCTTGGCATCGCAGGCGGTGTCTGTATACTGGCTGCAGTGTTTTGTCTGGGATATTATGGTGTTACGCTCTGGCAGGAGCATCTGGAGAGTCAGGAATTTGAACGGCTCCAGAGTATGCAGAATCTGACAGGGCAGATCATTCAGGATCCGGACGCGGATGGTGGTCCGGATCAGCAATCCGGGCAGGCAGCGGCATCTGATGCAAAAAAGAAAACGTCTGAAAAGCAGGAATCTGAAAAGAAAAAAGAGAAAGAAAAAAAGACGGATCCGGCAGATCTGACGGTTTTAAAGAAATACAGGGATTTATATAAGCAGAATAAAGATCTGGCAGGCTGGCTGTCTGTTGAAGGAACGGTGATTGACTATCCGGTGATGCAGACAGGAAAGAAGAATCCGGATTTTTATCTGCATCATGATTTTGAAAAAAAGGAAAGCGATCACGGGACTTTATTTATAGACGCCAGAAACGACTATGTGGACCGTGATACGAACCTGATTATTTACGGGCATAATATGCGGGACGGTACGATGTTTGGCGGTCTGAAAAGCTTTATGGATCCGGAGTATTTTAAACAGCATCGCAGGCTTACCTTTCATACGATTTATGAAAAGGCGGAATATGAGATCGTAGCGGTATGCCTGTCCAAAGTAAATTATCAGGATGATCATGCTTTCCGGTATTACAATTTTTTAAATGCCGAAAGAAAAGCGGATTTTCAGGCATTTCTGGCCAATATCCAGCAGCTGACGGTATTTGACCAGAAGATTGATATTTCGTATGGGGATGAACTGCTGACATTATCTACCTGCAACAGCTATATACAGGATGGCCGGCTGTTTCTCATTGCGAAGAAGGAGTGACGCATATGACGATTTCAAAAATAAAGCAGAAATGTGCCATTTTTATGGCACTGGCATTGGTTTTCTTGTGGATGCCTTGTGAGAACGTATCTGCATCGGATAGAGCAAATATGACAATCTCTGGCGGCGTACTGACTGCGTATAATGGCGGAGGCGGTGCAGTCACGATCCCTTCGGATGTAACGTCGATCGGTCCGAATGCATTTGCCGGCAAGCCGGTCAGCAGTGTCAGCATACCAGGCAGTGTCAGGAGTATTGGAGACGGTGCGTTCGCAAACTGTACCGCACTTGCCAATATTACGATACCAGGCAGTGTTAACAATATGGGCAGCGGGGTATTTTCTGGCTGCAGCGGACTGAGTTCGGTAAGCCTGCAGGCTTCGATCCCAGCAATTCCGGCTTCTACGTTCAGCGGATGCCGTTCTCTGACAAGTATTGCGATTTCAGCGGGTGTTACGAGTATCGGCAGCGGCGCGTTTTCGGGGTGCGCCAGCCTGAGTACCATGTCGATCCCATCCGGGGTCAGCAGTATTGGGGACAGCGCGTTTGCAAACTGTTCCAGTCTGTCGGCGATTTCGATTCCGGCAAGTACAACAAGTATTGGCGGCAGTGCCTTATCCGGCTGTTCCGCTCTGACAACGATTAATGTAGCGTCTGGAAATTCAGCATATGCGTCAGATGGAGGATGTCTGTACAATGCTTCCAGAACAAGACTGATTATGGTGCCGGTGGGCAGATCCAGCGTGGCAGTGAACTCTTCTACGAAAATTATCGGCAGCGGAGCGCTTGCAGGATGCAGCAGAGTATCCTCTTTGTCTTTGCCAAATGGTCTGACAACGATTGAAAGCGGCGCATTTGGCGGCAGCGGCATTAACTCAATCACGATTCCGCGTTCGGTGACTTCGATCGGGTCACAATCTGGATGGTCGCCGGATGTTATTACAGGATACAGCGGCACGGCGGCAGAGTCGTTTGCGGCATCTGCTGGCTATACATTTAACAGTCTGGATGGCGGAAGTTCTTCCAGCAGCGACAGCAGTGACGATGATGATGACGACGATGATTCCGCTTCGGGAGGAAGCGTAAGTGTGGATTTAAATGAGGATACGTCCAGTTCCGGAAGCAATGCTTCTAATGATGATGAGATTGATGAAGAAGGCGCTGGAAGTACATCTGTTGATTTAGGCGCATCTTCTGGTGGCAACAGTAATAGTTCCAGCTCTGGCAACCCATCAAAGGGCGGTTCTTCGAAGGGAAGTTCCTCCAATGGAAATGGCAGCTCTGGTGGAAATTCTGCAGCTGCTGCGGGTGTATCGTCCGGTGGCAGCTCCGGCAGTACATCGTCTGGTGGCAGTACATCTGGCGGGTCTTCAGGAGCGACAGTAAGATCTGCGGGTGGTTCCGGGTCTTCAGGAGCATATGCGGGCACAACGTCAAACAGCCATACGCTTGATGAGACGCCAAAAACAGGAGACGGCTCTCTGGATCCGAAGCTGTTTCTGATCTTTGGGCTGGTGTTTATTGGATGTGGTCTTATGATCGTCGGGAAGAAACAGGGAGTATAAGCCTGTCAGTATAATAGTAATTTATGATATTTTGATGCAGGAGTAACAGGAATCGAACTTTCATAGGGGAGATTCCTGTTCTTGTATTATGATTGTTAAAGCGGTCTGGCGGCTGGATACGCAGATGCATTTTTAGATTGGAGGCAGGAAGCTTGGCAAGAACGATCGGAACAGGGGTAGATAATTTCAGCGATATCATAGAAAATAATTATTTCTATATCGATAAAACATCCTTTATTCAGGAATGGTGGGGCTACGGGGATAAAGTGACACTGATTGCCCGTCCAAGACGTTTTGGCAAGACCTTAATGCTGAGTATGACAGAAGCTTTCTTTTCTGTCAGATATGCTGGAAAAGGATCTTTGTTTGAGGGACTGGATATCTGGCGGGAAGAGGAATATCAAAAACTGCAGGGTACGTATCCGGTTATTTTTCTCAGCTTCGCGTCGGTGAAAGAAAAAAACTTTGAGAAAGCTTATGCCGCGATTTATCAGTTGGTCAGAAGAGAATTTCAAAGGTTTTATTTTTTAACAGAATCTGATTGTCTGAACACGTATCAAAAAGATCTTTTCCGGTCAATTGCAGGTTCGGAGAATGGAGAACTGTCGTCTTCCATAAACCTGCTTTCGGAGTTTCTTTACAGTTATTATGGGAAAAGAGTGATTTTATTATTGGATGAATATGATACGCCGATGCAGGAGGCGTATGATAATGCTTACTGGAATGATCTGGTGTCTTTTTTCCAGTCATTTTTTAATGCTACTTTTAAAACGAATCCGTATATGGAACGGGCTTTACTGATGGGGGTAACACGGATTAGCAGAGAGTCCATCTTTTCGGATCTGAATAATCTGAAAGTGATTACTACGACGTCTGAAAAATATAAAACGGCATTTGGATTTACGAGTGAGGAGGTTTCTGCGGCACTGGAAGAATATGGGCTGCTGGATCAGAAAGCAGAAGTAAAAATGTGGTATGACGGATTCCGGTTTGGGGACTGTGATAATATCTATAACCCGTGGTCAATCACGCAGTATCTGGATGAGAAAAGATTTGCCCCGTATTGGATGAATACCAGCTCCAACCGGCTCGTAAACAATAATACGATCCGCAATCTGACCGGGGAATATAAAAAGATAGAGCCGGAT
>CANTHI010000364.1 GCA_947653505.1 uncultured Eubacterium sp. | reverse complement strand
GTCAGCTTTACTTCTATCAGCTCATCATCCTCCCGCAGACTGATCGCGGCAAGACCTGTTTTGCGTATATTCGCATATTCCAGAATCGGTGTCTTTTTTACAATTCCTTTTCTGGTAGCCATAAATAAATATTCGCCTTCATTGTAATTGCGGATAGGAATCAAAGCAGTAATTTTTTCCCCTGGCTGAAGCTGCAGGATATTAATGATTGCTGTTCCCCTGGAAGTACGTCCCGCTTCCGGAATCTCATATCCTTTCATACGATATACCCGTCCGGTATTGGTAAAAAACATCAGATAATGATGCGACGTTGTCATTAACAGCTCTTCTATGTAATCGTCCTCAATCGTCTCCATCCCTTTAATCCCACGGCCTCCACGGTGCTGGCTGCGGAAATTATCCATGCTCATACGCTTGATATACCCCAGCTTTGTCATGGTAATAATTGTATTTGTAACAGGAATCATATCAGCCATTGAGATATCCAGCTCATCATAGCTGATGGAGGTTCTTCTTTCATCACTGTATTTATCTGAAATAAGCAGAATCTCTTCGCGGATGACACCTAGCAATTTTTTTTCATCAGAAAGAATCGCCTTATAATAAGCGATTTCTTCCGCTAATTTCTGATATTCTGCTTCTATATTTTCCCGTTCCAGACCAGTCAGTGCACGCAGACGCATATCTACAATTGCCTGTGCCTGTGCATCTGTGAGTCCGAACCGTTCCATTAATTTTTCTTTCGCCTGCGCAGTCGTCCTGCTGCCACGGATAATGGATATGACTTCGTCAATATGGTCTAAAGCGACAAGCAGTCCTTCTAAAATATGCGAACGCTCTTCAGCCTTATTCAGATCATATCTGGTTCTTCTTGTAACAACTTCCTTCTGATGCTGCAGATAATAATGGAGCATCTGATGCAGATTCAGTATTTTAGGCTGATCGTTTACCAGTGCCAGCATAATGACGCCAAAAGTATCCTGCAGCTGCGTATGCTTATACAGCTGATTTAAGATCATATTCGGACTCACATCTTTGCGCAGCTCGATACAGATCCGCATTCCCTGACGGTCTGATTCGTCACGCAGAGCCGTAATTCCATCCACCTTCTTATCCCGCACCAGATCCGCGATCTTTTCTATTAATCTGGCTTTATTTACCATAAACGGCAGCTCTGTAACAATAATGCGGTTTTTCCCATTACTCATCGGCTCAATATTGGAAACCGCACGCACCCGGATTTTCCCTTTACCGGTCCGGTACGCCTCATTAATGCCTGCCGTACCTAAAATACTGCCTCCGGTCGGGAAATCAGGTCCTTTTACAATTGTTAGCAGTTCTTCCAGATCCGTCTCACGGTCCTGCTCTACTTCATTGTCTATAATCTTAACAACCGCGTCAATGACTTCACGCAGATTATGAGGCGGTATATTCGTCGCCATGCCAACCGCAATTCCCGTCGTTCCATTTACCAGCAGATTGGGAAAACGTGCTGGCAGTACAACCGGTTCTCTTTCCGTCTCATCAAAATTCGGTCTGAAGTCAACGGTATCTTTTTTAATATCCGCAAGCATTTCCATCGAAATTTTACTCAGTCTTGCTTCCGTGTACCGCATCGCAGCCGCGCCGTCACCATCCACAGAGCCAAAATTCCCATGTCCGTCTACGAGCGGATACCGGGTAGACCATTCCTGCGCCATATTTACCAGCGCACCATAAATAGAACTGTCCCCATGCGGATGATACTTACCCATCGTATCCCCGACAATACGCGCACATTTCCGGTGCGGCTTGTCCGGCCCGTTATTCAGCTCAATCATGGAAAACAATACCCTGCGCTGTACCGGCTTTAATCCATCCCTGACATCCGGCAAAGCTCTGGAAGCAATGACACTCATCGCATAATCAATATACGATGATTCCATCGTTTCTTTCAGATCTACATCATGGATTTGATCGAATATCTTATCATCCATTTAGTTTACCCCCTAAATATCCAAATTCTGAACCTTTGGTGCGTTCTCCTCTATAAATTCCCGTCTAGGCTCTACTTTGTCGCCCATTAAGGTAGTAAATGTCAGGTCGATTGCAGACGAATTTTCCTCATCTATCATAACCCTTTTCAAAACACGTTTTTCCGGATCCATCGTCGTCTCCCACAACTGGTCAGAATCCATCTCCCCAAGTCCTTTATAACGCTGAATCTTATTATTTCCATCCCGCCCGATTTCCTGCAGAATCCTGTCCAGCTCCTTTTCATCGTAAGCATACCATACATTCTTATTTTTCTCAATCTTAAATAATGGCGGAGTCGCCAGATAAATATGCCCCTGCCGGATCAGCTCCGGCATAAACCGGTACAAAAAGGTAAGCATCAGCGTACTGATATGCGCACCATCCACGTCAGCATCCGTCATAATGATAATCTTGTGATACCGTAATCTGGAAATATCAAAATCCTCATGAATGCCTGTGCCAAAAGCCGTAATCATAGCCTTAATCTCAGCATTTCCATAAATTTTATCCAGACGTGCCTTCTCCACATTCAGAATCTTGCCGCGCAGCGGAAGAATTGCCTGTGTGGCACGGTTACGCGCTGTTTTCGCAGAACCGCCCGCAGAGTCTCCTTCCACAATAAAAATTTCACAATTTTTCGGATCCCTGTCTGAACAGTCCGCTAATTTACCCGGCAATGAAGTACTCTCCAGCGCCGTTTTCCTGCGTGTTAAATCCCTGGCTTTTCTGGCCGCGTCTCTTGCACGCTGCGCCAGCAGGGATTTTTCACAAATTGCCTTTGCGACCTGTGGATTCTGCTCCAGATAATAAGTCAGCTGCTCACTGACAACAGAATCTACCGCTCCCCTTGCCTCACTGTTTCCAAGCTTCTGCTTGGTCTGTCCTTCAAACTGCGGCTCTTCGATTTTCACACTGATAATGGCAGTCATCCCCTCACGGATATCCTCTCCCGTTAACGGAGGGTCATTATCTTTTAAAATTTTATTAGCCCTTGCATAAGCATTAAACGTTTTCGTCAGTGCGTTTCGAAATCCTGCCAGATGGGTACCACCTTCAGGAGTTATAATATTGTTTACAAAACTGTAAGTCGAATCGTTATAAGAATCATTATGCTGAAGGGCAACCTCCACCATCACATTGTCTTTTTGCCCCTCACAATAAATGACTTCAGGGTACAATGCCTCCTGACTGCGGTTTAAATACGTGACAAACTCCTTAATTCCTCCTGCATAATGAAACTCATGCATACGTACCGGATCGTCTCTCTTATCTTTTAAAACAATGCGCAGCCCTTTCGTCAGAAACGCTGTTTCCCGCAAACGCTGTTTTAACGTATCATAGTCATACACGGTCTCTTCAAAAATCGAGCCATCCGGTGAAAACGTTACTTTCGTACCAGTTTTATCCGCATCGCAGGTACCTGCTTCTTTCAGTGGATACATCGTAATTCCACGCTCATAACGCTGCTTATAGACTTTGCCGTCCCGGCAGATCTCTACTTCCAGCCAGTTTGACAGTGCGTTAACGACTGAAGCGCCGACTCCATGCAGACCTCCGGACACTTTATATCCGCCGCCTCCAAATTTTCCTCCCGCATGAAGTACCGTAAAAACAACCTCTACAGCAGGAAGTCCGGCTTTATGATTGATCCCGGTAGGAATCCCCCGCCCGTCATCAATCACTGTTATGGAATTATCCGGATTGATCTTTACTTCAATATTTTTACAATACCCCGCAAGCGCTTCATCTACCGAATTATCGACAATCTCATATACGAGATGATGAAGTCCCCTTGACGATGTACTTCCTATATACATTCCAGGCCTTTTGCGTACTGCTTCCAGCCCTTCCAGTATCTGAATCTGATCAGCTCCATAATTATTTTCGATAGCCATATGTCAACCTCCTGATTCTTCTGCATCGGTTAATCGATTACATTTGTTTCACATGTCCCATATTCAGAAATGTAAGCGCTGATATCGCAATATATGCGTAGAGAACATGTTTCCTAGGCCGGGTTGCATAGGCTAACAATAACAGAACCATCGCCGGAAAGATATATCGCTCATGCATACGAACGGATAGAAGAAACATGGATGTTACAATAAACGCTCCGGTAAAATAATCCATCGAAGTATTATTTTTGGCACGGAAATGAATCCATCCCGCTGCCAATACGGTTGCAACGATTGCTATCGTCCCCCAGGTCTTGTAGGTAATTCCCATAAATAAACCGGTCTGCGGTGCCCAGTTGAGACCACATAACGTCCACAAATTATATGCATTTACGGTTGCATATTCATAGGAACCAAGCGTTTCTGTGTACTGGGACAACGCTGCCTGGAATCCAAACGGAAGCATCAGCAGGCCAATGAGCAGAATGGCACTGATCCCCAGCCCCAGATTAATCCAGAATTTTTTCCAGTGAAAATCTTCTAAAAACACCTGATCAATAATCGCAAAAATCAGA
>CANTHI010000363.1 GCA_947653505.1 uncultured Eubacterium sp. | reverse complement strand
ATCCTCGTCAGTATTAAGCAAAACAACGGCCTCTGCCTTGTCCATCATCTTAGCCTGCTATATAGCTGCCGGATATTGCCGGAAAGATCCTCATCCGCAATATCATGATTATCCGCAAACCGGTACAGCGCACTAATTAATTCCATCATATCAATATAATACTGCTGCAGCGACTTTTGCGAAAAAGAAGCATGTCCCAGATACCTGTCTGCCGCTGGATTGTATTTGTGCGGTTCTGGGGGTTTCCAATTCGTATTTTTCTACGATCTTTAAAAAAGAGACAGGAAGCTCGTTTATCAGCTATCTGACAGATTTCCGGCTGGACCGCGCGGCGGAGCTGCTCGTCGGGACAGCGGAAAAAAGCTATATGATAGCGAAAAAAGTCGGTTATACAGATCCGAATTATTTTAGCTATGTGTTTAAAAGAAAGTTTGGCGTATCGCCTTCCCGATACAGAACGGAGCATACAGAGAGTGGGAACCAGGTATTTTAGTCAGATGGAAAAATTAAAGCCACGGCAGATACAATCTACGATTATGATTGCTTTTTCTCTGACATCCATTGCCATTATGCTGATTCTGGGAATTGGGATCTATATCCGGTTTTCTGCAGTCTCACGTCGGGAAATCATACAAAGTACGCGCAAGCTGATTGAGCAGACGGGAGAAAATCTGGAAGATTATCTGGTAAGTATGCGGCAGATTTCCGATGCAGTCTATTATAACGTGATCAAAGAAAATGACCTGTCCAGTCCGGAAAATGGGATCCGGCAGGGGATGAATCTGCTGTATGAGGCGAACAGGAGCCGTCTGCGCAGCATTGCGATTTACAATCATTATGGAAGTCTGATGGCAGCAGAGCCGGTCGCCCTGCAAAAAGAAGATCCTGATGTTACCAGACAGGGATGGTATGAAAAGGCGGTGGCGGATACGGCCAATATGCATTTTTCAACGCCGCATATCCAGAATCTGTTTGATGACGGGACAAGACAGTATTACTGGGTCATTTCGCTCAGCCGTGTCGTGGAGCTTACCGATCATGGCGTGCCGCTGACTGGTGTGCTGCTTGTGGATATGGATTATTCCGGTATTGCGCGTATGATGAAAAAGATGAATGCGTCGAATAACGGTCAGTATTATTATCTGTGTGACGGAAATGGACAGATTATTTATCACAGGAAGCAGATTCAGATCAGTCAGGGCATTGCCGATGAAAACAGCAGGCGGATAGCCGGTTATAAGGATGGCGTTTATGATGATATTTTTGAAGGAAAGCATCGCAAGGTGATCGTCAATACGATCAGCTATACCGGATGGAAGCTGGTAGGTGTGATACCGGATACCGTATTTATGCAGGGGATGTCGGATATCAGCTATTTTATCGTAATGCTTATTCTGCTAATGGCGATGATGCTGGCGGCTATTAACCGTATGGTATCTGTCAGAATTTCCAGCCCGATTTTAAAGCTGCAGGATTCTGTGATGGAATACGAAGCCGGGGAAAAACCGGAGATTTATATCGGTGGTTCTCAGGAGATCCGCCATCTTGGCTATTCGATCCAGCGTTCTTACGAGCAGATTGATGCTCTGATGCATAAGATTGTCCTGGAGCAGAATGAACGGAGAAAAAGTGAGCTGGATGCACTGCAGAGTCAGATTAACCCGCATTTTTTGTATAATGCACTGGATTCCATTACATGGATGATCGAAGGAGAGAGAAATGATGACGCGGTATTTATGGTCACAGAGCTGGCAAAGCTTTTCCGGATCAGCCTTTCCAAAGGGCGTACGATTATCAGTATCAGAGATGAGCTGCAGCATGCGAAAAGCTATATGAATATCCAGAAAATCCGTTATAAAAATAAGTTTTCCGTTAGATTTGAGCTGGAGGAAGCGGTCTATGCCTGCTGTATCGTAAAGCTGGTTCTGCAGCCTGTTCTGGAAAATGCGATTAACTATGGAGTCAGCGGGATGGACGATTGCGGCGAGATCAGAGTGACCGGCAGACAGCAGGAGGACAGGATTATTTTATCTGTTATGGATAATGGCATGGGGATGACGGAGGAAGAAGCAGAGCTTGTATTAACAGACAGTACACGGATGCGCAAGCATGGCTCCGGCGTCGGACTTGTAAATGTAAACAACCGGATACAGATTCTTTTTGGAAAAGAATATGGTCTTGTGGTAGAAAGTGAGCCGGATGAAGGGACGACGGTCTCCATCTGTATTCCGGCGATTCCTTATACAGAAGAAAATAGAAAGAAGCTTGAGAAAGGGCATGTGTACAGTCAGGAAGCGATGACGGATACTTGCATGCAGCAGCGGAAGCAGAAATGAAAAGCAGTGGAAAATGGTTTCTTAGATTTGAAGCGGTGATGGCCATTCTGGTCCTTTTGCTTGCAGTCATAATGCAGGTGAAAAACAATAAAGCCCCTGTCAGGATTTCTGTACTGATTCAAAACTCTGAGGACAATCAGTGGGCAGCCTTCCGGTATGGCCTGAAAATGGCGGCGCAGGATCAGGAAGTCGAACTGGTCATTGTGAGCACGGGAGAGACGCTGACGCAGGAGGAAGTGGTCCGCGCGGCGGCGCAGGAGATTGCGCAGGGAGCAGACGCGGTCCTGCTACAGCCAGTCTCAGGAATCTTCGAAAAGGATCTGAAAAAGCTGCAGAAGAAGGTTCCTGTTATGCTGATAGAATCCGGGCAGAACGCAGACGGGGTTTCTTGCGTACAGCCGGATCATGAAGCGATGGGAAGAGCGCTTGCACAAGAGATTCAAAAAGATTTCGGTGGCAGTCTTTCGGACAAAACGATTGGAATCCTCAGCGAGACAGAGCAGACAGAAGCGTCCCAGGGACGTAGGAAAGGCTTTGAAGAGGTCCTGCAGGATACAGGAGCAAAGATCAGATGGATCGTATCGGCTTCTTTGGAAGAAACCGGGGAAAATTTTTTAAAAGACCAGCCGGCAGTAAATCTTATAGTGGCTATGGATGATCACAGTCTGATTACAGCAGGAAAAGATTCAGAATCCAACAATCTGCATGGTGCATTGGTATACGGTATCGGAAACTCGACAGATGCGGTCTACGGGCTGGATATCGGAGCGGTAGAGTGTCTGGTCGTTCCGGATACTTTCGATATGGGGTATCAGAGTCTGACGCAGACAGCACAGAGTCTGATACATCATACACAGAAAATGGAAAGCCGCATGGTATCCTATACTGTAATGCACAGGGAAGAGCTTTTTTCGGAAAAGAATCAGGAAATTCTTTTTACAATGAGCCAGTAGCCGGAGGATAGAATGATAAAACAAAAATTCTGGATATTATCAGTATGGTTCTGCATCAGTATGATATGTCTGGGTGCCTGTGCGCAGAAGCATCCGGACACAGTGGATAAGATTCAGGTGGGAGTCGTATACTACAATAAAAGCGATACGTTTCTAAATCAGATGATTGAATGTCTCAAAGAGCAGTTTGAAACATTTGCCGCAGATGGCCTGGACATTACGGTAACAGTTCGGGATGCGGCAGGCTCCCAGCGGACGCAGGATGATCAGGTGGAAGAACTGCTTGATGCAGGCTGTGCAGTATTGTGCATCAATCTGGTGGACCGCGCAGATCCCTCAGAGATTATTGACCTTGCAAGAGAGCACGACGTACCGATCATTTTTTTTAACAGAGAACCGGTGGCAGAGGATATGATGCAGTGGGAAAAACTCTATTATGTAGGTGCGGACGCGCGACAGTCCGGTGTGATGCAGGGAGAGCTGGCTGCGGATTATATTTTGCGCGATGAAACAACCGATCGCAACAGGGATGGAAAGATTCAGTATGTCGTGCTGGAAGGCGAAGCAGGACATCAGGACGCGATTATACGGACAGAATATGCTGTTATGACTTTAAAAAATAAAGGAATCTCACTCGAAAGGCTAAGCTACGGAATCGCAAACTGGAACCGTGCACAGGCACAAAACCGTATGATGCAGATGATCAGCCAGCACCAGAATCGTATAGAACTTGTGTTAGCTAACAATGATGATATGGCACTGGGTGCGCTGGACGCTTATAAAAAGCTGAATGTAACGGAGGCAGCGCTGCCTGTATTTTTTGGAATCGACGGTACGGATATTGGATTAAAAGCAGTCGCAGAAAAACAGCTGGCAGCGACTGTATACAATGATAAAGAAGGCCAGGCGGCAGCTATTGCAGATCTGGCAGCAGCCATCATATCCAAAAAAGGTATGAACAAAATAGAATTTGAAAATGACAGATATGTATATCTGCCGTATGCTAAGATTACAGACGCTAATATAGATGAGTATTATCAAAGCGCAAAGAAATAATAAAACAACAGATGATCAGGAACTGTTAATAATTTTTCAAGAGTGCGCAGGATTTTTCTTCAGGAGTGCTGCCTGTTACAGACATTTTTTATCAGGGATTACCAAAAGTATTATCTATAAAAGCTGGAAAGTCGTGTTTTCTTTTATACAGCTTATCATAT
>CANTHI010000362.1 GCA_947653505.1 uncultured Eubacterium sp. | reverse complement strand
CTGGAGCGGACACAGCAGATGGGGCAAAGTTCCTCTCCCAGCGTCCGCGCAGCCAGATTGTATAACCGCAAAAAAGAAGCTCCTGTCTACACATTCCAGCAGCTTCTTTCTATCTGAATCCTCCAACCCCTCTATTACAGGGCTGTTTCATCCCAATTCTTTTTATCTGAACCTTTCGTTATCCGCTCCTTTGATATCCGGACCTTTTATTCCTCTGGCTGTCTGCTATTTCAGGCCTCTCTTCCTCAGCAGATGATTTTCCACCGTAGAAAAAATCCCCTTATCAATCACAATCCCGATCAGGATAATTACCAGCATAACCGTCATAACCTGATTGATATCGGCCAGATCCCGTCCAATCATCAGCGTATACCCAAGACCTACCGACGCTGACATAACCTCTCCGGACATCAGCGCCCTCCACGCAAAAGACCACGCCTGCTTGAGCCCGGCCACAAATGACGGCAGAGCGGCTGGAAAAATAACTTTTGTATACATTTTGCCGGATGTTACGCCCATTGTCTTAGCCGCTTTGATGTAGATCGGCGGTACTTCTTTAATCCCGCTTTCGACCGCAAGGGAGATGCTGAATACCGAGCCCATGACTACGACAAAAATAATCACGCTTTCTTTTAAACCAAACCAGAGTATCGCAAACGGTACCCAGCAGATGCTTGGCAGTGTCTGGATGCCGAGCAGCAGCGGTTTTAAATTTCTGGCAAAATATTCTGACTGGATAATCAGTATGCCAAACAGCACACCTACAACAACCGAAATAAAAAATCCGATCAGTACCCTCAGCATACTTTTTGCTACCGCGGCAACTAACGTTCCATTCGTAAGCAGGGTTCCCGCGCTCTCCAGCACTCCTGCCGGATGCGGCACGGCATAAGGCTTTGCCCATTCAAACCAGTCTGTGGCTGCCACATACAGCAGCTGCCAGACCGCGATCAGGCCGATAAAAAATAAAACACTGCCGATGATTTTTCGTGTTTTCATGCCTGCTTCACCTCCGGACTGTCAAATTCATCTGCCACGCTCTTTCTCGCACTAAGACTTACCTGATTTAAGATCTGTTTCCGGAGCGCTGTGAACTCCGGCGCTTCGATATTTCTCGGACGTGGAAACGATATCGGAATGATCTCCTTAATCTGGCCCGGATTTTCAGCCATGACTACGACACGGTCCGCAAAATAAATCGCTTCTTCGACGCTGTGGGTAACATACAGAATCGTCTTTTTCGTCTTTTCCCAGATCACCTCCAGCTCCGCGCGCAGGATGTTGATCGTCTGCTTATCCAGCGCGGAAAACGGCTCATCCATCAATAACAGCTTGCCATCCAGCGCCAGCGCACGGGCCAGCGCTGTACGCTGCTTCATGCCACCGGATATCTGGTGTATCGGATAATCTTTGTAATGCCACAGCTGTACCATTTTTAAATACTTTTCTGCGATCTCCTGCTGCTCCGCCTTTGGATAGCCTGCTGCATCCAGCCCGAACATGACGTTTTCCATCACATTCAGCCACGGATACAGTGCCGCTTCCTGAAACATAACTACACGGTCAGCGCCCGGACCGGTGACCGGCTGTCCATCCAGCTGGATGGAACCGTCCGTCGGTGTGTCCAGTCCTGCCACCAGATTTAACAGGGTGGATTTTCCGCAGCCGGAAGGCCCGACGATACAGATAAATTCCCCTTTTTCCACCTCCAGAGAAATATCCTGCAGCGTTTCTTTTTTGGTTTCTTTAAAAATTTTACTAATTGAATTCAGTTGTAAATACATCATTTTCCTCCGGTACTTTACTGATAAATCCTTCCTGTTTGCTGATTTCAGCAAATTTCATAATCGCTTCTTTATTCAGTGCCGTATCGACTGTCATTCTTGTAAATGCATTTTTAATAACCTCTTCTTCGATTGCTTTACCTGTTGTTTCTTTAATCTCAGCATTTACGATAGAGCGGGCTTCTTCCATATTTTCATTGATGTACAGCGTTGCTTCCTCGTGTGCTTCCAGAAACTGCTTTACAAGATCCGGATGCGCTTCCATAAAATCCTGGCTGGCAACAACGACCGCCGTCGGATAATTTCCCTCTAAAAACACTTCATTGTAATCCAGCAGAATCTCTGCGTTGCCGTTATTTTCAATCGTCGTGCCCCACGGCTCCGGAACAAGTGCGGCATCCACACTGCCATTATCAATCAGATTTAAAATATCTGCATTGGAGCTGGCATTTACTGTCACATCACCGCCTGCATCCACGGTTTTTAATCCCTGATCAGATAAAAGACTTAACAGACAAAGATGCTGCGTATTTCCCATCTGCGGCACCGCAATCTTTTTACCGGAAAGGTCTTCCAAAGACTCTATGCCGGAGTCTTTCCGTTTTAAGAACACGGCTCCTGCGTTGGTCGTATTGGAAATAATCTTTACGTCTCCGTCTGATTTTACATTCGCGCTGATCGCCGGAACCGGACCGATATACCCAAGATCAATCTCTCCTGCAAAAATAGCTTCCATTTCTGCCGGACCCGCATTAAAGGAAGTCCATGACACATTGCAGGTATCCTTCCATTTTTCTTCCAGTGTTTTCTTATTTTTCATTACCAGCGCCTGTGTATGGGTAATATTCGGAAAATACGCCACACGGACATCCGTTTTTTCTGCGGATGTACCCGCATCGCTGCTCTGTTCATTTTCGCTGCCACACGCTGCCACAGATACACACATACCGGCCAGTAACATACCGGCAATTACCTTTTTTAATAAACCTTTCATAATGGAAAACCTCCTGATAATTCCTGATAATTTTTCTTTGACACTCAATGTCTGCATTTTATCATAAAAAAATATACATTTCTTCAGCTTTTCTGCAAACGTTTTCATTCTGAATACCATCCAAAAAAATTATAAAATAACACTTTTTATCGTATATTTTTTACATTTTTTTTAATTTGTACATGTATTTATTTCCTAACAAACTCCCAACCACATTATTCTTTTCCAGATATTTCCAATATATAGAAAACGTTTTCAGATCGGGATTCCATCCGGTGGAAAAACTCTGTCTGGCCAGATCAGAGTTTCCCGCAGTCTGATCTGAAGCCGCATGGAGCAACCATACAGCATGATAAAAAGAAAAATACGGAAGAGGAGCTCTGCGGCACTCCCTCCCGTATTTTTCTTTTTTCATATATGATCACCCGCTACAATTACGTCTCACGCACATCCTTCAGCTTCTGCAGTCCAAAAATCACCGCACCGCCAATCATAAAAAATAAAATACGAAACGTATCCAAAGACAATGCTTCCTGCGGCGTATCCAGAGTCTCCGGTCCTTTGATCACCGCATAGACAGAACCTGCCATCAGGCCGATAATCAGATAAATCGTCTGCGGCCGGAAATGCTCCAGCGCTTTACGGATCACCTTCACGACACTGAAAATCCCTACTAAGATACCGCATCCAAAAATAAATACTGTAGGAAACGCGCCAAAATCCAGATGCAGAATATCCTTGATCGCAGTAATGACCGGCAGATACAGTCCCATAATCAGAAGTAGCGTCGAACCCGAGATTCCGGGTAGCACCATTGCAGAAATAGCGACGGCCCCGGCCAGGAAAATATAAACGCCCAGACGCAGATTCAGATGATCCAGATTCATACTGCTGCCGCCCGACACCGGATTAAACCAGGTAATCGCAATCACGACCACTGCCCCGATCAATGCAAACAGTGCCGCTGCCGGCTTTGCACGAAGCGCATCCTTTTCTTCTGAAACAACAATCGGTATCGCAAATAAAATAAATCCGATAAACATGGAGCTGATCGCATAAATATTGGATTCAAACACGCTGGTCAGAACAAGAACAGCCAGAATCATACCACATGCCCAGCCTGTTCCAAGCTTTACCAAAAAGAACAGCGCTTTCTTTTTTTTCTCCAGATTTCCCCGCAGCAGATCATCGATCGATCCGATAAACTGATCGTAAAATCCGAGCAGAAACGCAATCGTCCCTCCTGATACCCCCGGCACACTGTCCGCAAGCGCCATGCAAAACCCTCTGATAAATTGCACAATATACATCTTTTACCTCTTTCTGTCTTACTATAATAACAACAGGTGATTTACATACAGTTCCCAATTTTTATTGTTTTTCCATTCTCAGACTTTACTGGCCGCATTTTTTAGATAATCACGCAGAAAATCCACCAGAACATCCATCTGTTCATCCGTGCCAATCGTAATCCGCAAATACTGGTCAATCCGCGGTTTTGAAAAATAACGCACATAGATACGCTCTGCCTTCAACGCTTCTGACAGCTCTTTTGCGGAAACCCGCGGATGTTTTACAAACAGAAAGTTGCTCTGGCTGTCGCCAAAAACAAATCCCAGCTTTCGAAATTCTTCCTTCATGCGTTCTCTTGTTGTTATGATTTTATGAATCGTCTTTTTAAAATATGTCTCATCTTCCAACGCTGCAGCACCCGCTGTCAGTGTCAGCTGG
>CANTHI010000361.1 GCA_947653505.1 uncultured Eubacterium sp. | reverse complement strand
CTGTGCCGGAATCCGGCTGCAGGAATCGGTAGATGCCCTGAATGGATTGGGGGAGCATACGGATGAGTGATAAGGATCAGCAGGATATTAGTATCATTGTTCCAATATATAACGCTGAAAAATATATAGAGCTGACGATGATTTCCATTGCCCGGCAGTCATTTCAGAACTTTGAAGTGATTCTGGTTGATGATGGTTCTACGGATGGTTCGCTGAAAGCGGCGCAGCAGGTGCTTTGCAGGGAGCACGTCCGGTATAAAACCATACGACAAAATAACTGTGGCTTATCTGCAGCAAGAAATACGGGGATAAAACATGCGTCAGGCAGATATGTGTGCTTTATCGACGCGGATGATTACATAGACAGAAATCATCTCAAAGTATTATTCGAACTGATCAGTAAGAGGAAAATGGTGCTCTGCTTTACCGGATTTGAGCCTACCGGCATGAAAAACCGTGCGGGGGATCTCTGCCCTGCTGTAAAACCAAAGATTTTAAAAGCGGCTTATATTCAGGATAAATTTTTGAAAAGGCAGATAAAAATACATTGCTGTTCCATAATGGCGGATAAAGATTATCTGTACAGGCACAGATTGTTTTTTCAGGAAAATCTAAGGTTTGGGGAAGATGTGGAATATCTTTGGAGATTTTTATCACTGGTAAAATACGCAGGCTATGTACCGGCTGCATCCTATAAGTATCTGCTCAGGGAAAATTCCCTGACATCGTCACAGGAGACCGAACGTATTTTATTTTTTTTTGATGCATTTGCCCGGTCAGTCGGACAGATGGATCTGCCAGAAGACTATAAAAAGTTAGTAATCGCACGGGTATCCTTTGGAATTATACACTCGTTTGCGAAAAACAGCAGCTATGAGCTGTTTGTCCGGCTCAGCAGGCAGACGGATATGAAGAGCCGTCTTGCGGATCTGGAAAAAATCAGGGATATCCGGGTGGTGGCAATGAAATGGATATTATTGATATGTCCCAGAATGTTTTGGAAAATATCAAAATATGTCTGATATGACATGTCTGGATGGTGGAGGATGGAAAAGAGAGAACGGATGAAATACCGATATGCTGCGGTGGTAGTCTTATATAAACCGGATCTGTCTGTAAAAGAAAATATATTGTCTTATGCAGCACACATAGAACGGATCTATGCGGTCGACAATTCAGCGGTACCGGATGGCTCTTTGCTGGAATGGATACAGGGAGAGAAAAATATAACATATGTTTCCATGCACGGAAACCAGGGACTTGCGAAAGCCCTGATCAAAGGCTGTAAGCTGGCTGCAGAAGAAAACTATGATTTTGTCATGACGATGGACCAGGATTCAGGGTTTATGGAAAATGCTGTAACGATTATGAAGGATTACATAGAAACAGTGGATATGTCAGACATAGGGATTGTCTGTCCGTCTGTGGATCTGATATTCAGGCAGGATCATAAGTTATATGTGACAAGAAAGAACTATTTTAAGAATACACAGACGTGCACATTGAAAAACTGGGTGATGACGTCAGGATCTTTTATGGATATCAGGAAATATCACGAGGTAGGAGGATTTGATGAAAAACTTTTTATTGACCATATCGACATTGATTATGGAATAAAGCTGCAGCAGCATCATTATGAGATCCACCAGCTGCTGGACGCCAGAATTATCCAGCGGCTTGGAAACTCGCAGGAGAAAAAGTTTTTATGGAAAACCGTACATCCCAATTATGCGGATCCGGTAAGGACTTATTATATTGTCCGCAACCAGTATTACCTGCTTCAGAAATATGGCAGAAGTTATAAAGCTTTTACAAAAGTATCTTATTTAAAAATAGCTGCCAAAATACTGTTATATGAGCATGGGAAATGGCGACAGCTTCTGATGTTTGTCAGGGGATACCGGGATGGCAGACGCGGACGTATGGGAAAGTGCAGGTATACAGACGCATGAAAATTGTTTTTTGTACGCAGAATATGGCGCCTTTCCGGATGAAATGGATGGACGAGGTGGCCCGGTATCATGAAGTGCATATTTTCCATCTGGATGAGTATGAAGCAGGGGTAAATAAAAAATATATCAGTTATGTACCGGAAAGGGCAGCTGTTCACTGTGAAAAACGGACGTTGCCGGGAAACCATGCAATCTACAGGGAAGTCTCTGTTCTGACCGGGCAGGCTGACCTGATCATTCTGGATGGTTATGGATTTGCGGGGCAGCTTCATCTTATGCTCAGGCTGCACTGGAAGAAAATTCCATTTTTGCTGTCTGTGGACGGAGGGATGGCAAAGCAAAAGGAACGTTTCTGGATGCGGGCGGTAAAGACGTTTTTCGTATCCAGGGCATCCGCATACTTAAGTACATCAGAAGATACCGACCGGTTTATTCAATATTATGGCGGAGGCAGAAAAACAATCTACAGGCATTATTTTTCCGGGCTGTCCAAAGCTTACGTGGAAAAAGCAGCGATCTCAAAAGAACAGAAATATGCACTGAGAAAAGAACTGCATTTAAAAAATGGATTTCTTGTGCTGGTTGTAGGTAAATTTGAATTTCGCAAAGGATTTGATTTGATGCTGCGCGCGCTGGATGGGATCGGAGAGCAGAATCAGCTGTGTGTATGCTTTATCGGCGCATCCGGCTGGCACAATTATGAGCCATATCTTACAGACAGAAACCGGAACAAAGTCTGTTTTGTGGATTTTTGCGGGCAGAATATATTAAAAAAATATTATCTGGCAGCAGATCTGATGCTGCTGCCGACCCGGTATGATGCATGGGGGCTGGTAATACCAGAGGCAATGGCAAATGGGATTCCGGTCGTTACGACCAGAATGTGTCTGGCGGGCAGGGCCATGCTGGAACCGGAAGAACTGATTCCGGCGGAAAATGTAGATGCCATAAGGAAAATAATTTTAAAATACATGCAGATGCCCGAAGAGGAACGGATGAAAATAGGAGACCGGAATATCCAGAGAGTGCAGCCATATATAATCGAAAATGCGGTGTTAAAAGATATCAGACATTTTGAGGAATTTGTAAATGAAAGAAAAAATACAGGAAACACAGGATAAGTATATGGCAAGTGTCATTATTCCTGCGTATAACTGCGGTAATTATATAGGCAGATGTCTGCAGTCACTGGCGGAACAAAAAACAGATCTGTCTTATGAGGTCATTGTCATCGATGATGGAAGTACAGATGATACAGAAAAAATCTGTGCGTCTTTTCAGGATAAAATAGAACATTTTACCTATCTGTATAAGCGCAATACAGGAGTATCTGATACGAGAAATGCTGGTATTGAAAGAGCGCAGGGAAAGTATATTGTGCTGGCTGATGCAGATGATTTTGTCGCAGACTGCTATCTGGAGGCGATTGTGGGTACGGCCGGGACAGAAGATACAGAATTTGTGGCTGCAGGATATCAGATTGTGTATGAAAGAACCGGCAACGTAATCCATAATGGATTTTTGCAAAAAGAAATTTTCCGCGGGAATTTGTTAGCAGGCATTCATGTTCTTGGATCAGACGGCCTTTTGAATGTTGGATTTTCCAAATGTTATTTACGGAAAATTCTTATGGAGCATCAGATCCGTTTTTTGACAGAGCTGCAGACGGGAGAAGATCTGGTATTTAATGTCGCGTATCTGAAAAAAATCCGGAGCATGGCTGTTGTGACAGAACTGCCTTATTACTATATCCGCAGGGATATTGTTTCGGGAGTAAATTCATACAAGAAAAATTTATATAAGATGACGCAGATCTGTCTGGATGCCGTTGCGGATTTGTATGAAAAACAGCAGTCAGATGGAAGGAGCAGGGAGATTTTGGGAAATTTTTATCTGGATTATATCGGTACCGGGATCTATAACCTGTACCGGCCGGAGTGCCATCTGACTTCCAGGGAAAAGACAAAGGAAATAGAAACATACATAGGCCTTGATAAGAACAGGCTGATTGCATTTAGCAGCAGAAATGATAAGCTCAGTAAGCTGCTGCGATACTTTTTGCGGCTGGGAAACGCGAAAGCGATCAATGTAAGCTACACTCTTTTGTTTGCGTTACGCAATCATTTCCGCACGGGCTATATCTGCTTTCGAAACAGGTGTATTTTTAAAAATCAGAAAATGCAGAAAATCAATAAGATCAGGGGAAGATATGGATAGCAGGAAAAGACAGATGCACAGCGTTCTTATATTATTTGTATGGTATGCATCCTTTGTATATTATATCGAAGCAAATGTACAGGCACAGATTATGGTTTTACTGGTATTGCTGGCCGGATGTGCCTATACGGAAAAAGGGCGGCTGGAGTTAAGGGCTGGTAAGTTTTACTGGATGCTGATTCCTCTGGTAGTTACCTGCAGTGTGCTGCTAAAAAATCCAGTGACAGGATATCTTGGTATTTCGATTGTCTTTATCATGACATTTTTGCTGATCGGATTTCTGGATCCGGTGTTCAGAGACGTTCCAGTCATTCAGATAATCGAAAAGAACATTGCGCTTGTGATTGCCGGAAGCATTTTGCCGCCAGCCTTACTTCCACT
>CANTHI010000360.1 GCA_947653505.1 uncultured Eubacterium sp. | reverse complement strand
AGTTCTTCCTCCCCGTCCAGCATCAGCTCCGGTATTTGTCGTACTGGCTGTCAGCATACTGATACTGTACTTTATTTTCCGCTTTTTAGACGAGGAAGTCAGGGAGTATTACAGGCAGAAAAGAAGCTATCGCAGATATTTAAAAGCGCTGGATGAGATAAGGATATGGACCGCGGATGAAAAGTCAAAGGAAGAAATAGAAAGCTGGCTGGATGAAATCTTATATATGTGCGGCCTTCTCAGGATCTGGGAAATTAAAATTGGGATTGATGATCTGCATACAAAAAAGGTAGTCAGTATCTGTATGGATACACAGATGTCGGTGATCATTATAGGAAGGGATGTGTTTCAAAAGTCGCAAAGGTATGAAGCACGGATACACCATGATATGATAAAACTGCTGTTTGCCCATGAACTGGTACATATCCATTACCGGGATACAAAATGGATGAAAAAAGTATGTGGATGGGCGTTGTTCTATATCGGAGTTTCATTAGCTGCGATTTATTATGCCGCCCGGTTACAAAGTACGGTTTTTTACTGGATAGCGGTGCTGCTTTGTCTATGCTACCTGCTGTTTCATAGAGTAACTGATGAACGGTACTGGAAGCAGGTCATGGAGTTCCGGGCAGACCGGATTGGAATGGCTGTCAGCGGCACGTCACCGGATATTCTGGAAAAGGCGCTGCAGTGTACGACAGAAGGAGATAACGGGGAGGAAAATCAGGAAAAAAAGGGGGTTCTTCATAAGATTTACAAAAAAAACGTCGTGATCCATCCCGATCACAGGCGCAGGGTAAAAGAGGCGCAGAGGAACAGGCCGTGGGGGATAGGAGAATATTTCAGGTATTTATGGCTGATAAGCAGGAATGTTGTGCTTGGAAAGGGATGGAAAATTTAACAAAGGTGGGTTACGAATGAGAGAATATGTAGATGCAGAAGGGACCAGGGAGGCAGTGACAGAAGCAATGATGCAGACCTTTTCCCTGGATCGGGAAGCCAGTGAGCAGTGTCTGGATTTTATCCAGAATCACACGGAGCTTTTGTCGGAGGATGAGTTTTTTCAGTACAGCAGATTAGAAGAGTATGAAATAAGCGGTGTATCCGAGTTTGTGTCTGAAGAAGGAGAATATTACATCAGCATTAAAAAAGGAACCATTTTTCTGCTGGGACTGTATTTTAGAAATAAAATCCCGTTTTTTCGGAATATGAAGGATCTGGCTGCTTTTTTTGGAATCGGAAATCTGAAAGGCAGCTATGCGAAATTAGATGCCAGAGAAGGACATTTATGCGTCATGCTGGAGCTGGCGCGCAACAGACGGCAGGGGATTGATAAAAACCTGTTCAGGAAATGGAAAGGAGAGTGCTGTAATAACCAGCTTGACTGTAAATACAAAGAAGCCGGGCGGTGCAGGTGTGGTGTGGAAGATGTGAATGAGATTTGTGAGCAGTTGTGGAAGAGTGGAATTGTGGAAAAGAAAGGCAGCAGATATTATTACAGGATTTAAAAACTGTATATAAACGGCTGTGACAGTTAGTACATTCTTTCTATACAGTTTTTATATACATTCTTTCTATACAGTTTTTATATACATTCTTTCTATACAGTTTTTTCTATACAGTTTTTTATACACAGTTTTTTCTATACAGTTTTTTTTATAGTTTTTTATATACAGTTTTTTCATGCCGGAACAGTCCGGATTTCAGCTGTGGTTTTTCCCGCATATCAGGTTTCCGTGACAGTATTGGAAGGTGCGATCAGCTCAATCAGTATCTGGATTACCAGGAAAAAGCCAATACGGGAATTGATATCGATCTGCTGGTATTCTTCTTTCTGGTCGTTTGTATAGATTACAATCGTGCTGTAATGAATCAGCGGTGAACTATGATCGCTGGTTAGCAGGATAATTGTGATATTCCGTTCTTTTGCAGTCCTAAATGTCTGCAGATACCGTTCGCCGCAGCCGCTTGCGGTCATAACCAGCAGGACAGCATCATTGCGGATATTTCCAGCCAGCCCGTTTAGCAGCGGTTCCCATTCCAGCAGAATGGAAGGGTAATCCAGCGAATGCAGGACAATCTGCAGATACCGCGCCGGAAGTGCGCTCAGGTTTGTACCATAGATGTAGAGAGGACGCCCGCTGGTGAGAAGTTCTGCAATTTTTTCAAGCTGGCCAAGGTCCAGGGAAATAATCGTATCCTGCAGCTGTGCTACTGTATGGCTGATATAGGTATCGGGATAAAATGCAGACTGCTGGTGTTCCCGCAGCTCACTGCGCAGCTGGTATTTAAAATCATGGTATCCGCTCAGGCCCAGCTTCTGGCAAAACCGGACAATAGTCGCATTTGAGGTGTAAAGCACAGCGCAAAGACTGCTCAGATTCATATGGAGCGCATCTGCCGCATGATGCTGTAACCAGTCAAGGATATTTTTTTCCGTTTCGGTCAGCTTAAGCTGGCGGGCTTTTTCAAACAAAGGAAGCGTTTTTTCTGTCCTGCCGGCTGAACGGACAGCAGTAGCTGTGTGGTCATCCATCTTTGGCGCCGTGGCTCCTGCTGTCTGCAGCCGGCCGGTTTCACTTGCGGCAGTCTCAGATTTATACCGCAGGTAACACTGGATAATCATGTTAATGACAAAAAAGATCGGAAGACGGGAAGTAAATTCAGCACCCAGATTTTCCCTCTGATCGGTAAAGAAACGGAAATTTGTGTCAGAAAGCTCCGCTACTTCATTGCTGGTATAAGGTGTGACTGACAAAATCGGGATGCTGTTTGCCTGTGCGATCTTTCCAAGCCGGATCGTAGGCGGATATTTGCCGGAAGTGCTGATTAGTACAAGAAGAGACTCCGGTGAACATCCACTTAAGATATGCTGGAACATTTTGACAGATTCAATGAAATAGACTTCCTGGCGTCCAATAGAAAGCAGCAGCTTTTCCAGATATTCCACGACTACCGAAGTCAGTCCGCCCGGAGACCACAAAAAAATCGGGCATTTGCTGTCAAAATATTGAAAGACCTCATTCAAATACTCTTCCCGTATGAGCTTTGCCGTTGCTTCCAGATTCGAGCGCATCGTATCGATGGATATTCCGGCCGAGAATGCATGTGTATTTTTAAGACCGGTATTCTGCAGGCCGCGTTCCCGCTGCTCTGCACGCAGTGCATATTTAAACTCTGCATAACCGGAATACTCCAGTTTTTTGCAAAACCGCAGAATGGTAGCGGGCGAGTAGTCAACATGTGCAGAAAATTCCTGGATGCTCATTTCCAGCAGCTCTTCGGTATGTTCGTAAGCATACTTTAAAATCGCAAGTTCGGGGCCGCTCAGGCTTTTAATGATCTGATCATTTAATCGGAGAAGGATCATGGGACAAACCTCACAATGCAAATTATTTTTCTGTATCCGGATTGTTTTCTATATTATAGCATGGGGGACCGGCGTCTGTATAGCCACAATGTAACAAATTATGTAATTTCCTAAAGGAACCACGCAAAAATATTCGCCCCCAATACCGTCAGCATTCCCGCAACAACAATTGAAAGGCTGCTCATCGCCCCTTCCGCGGCACCCAGTTCCAGTGCTTTTGCTGTTCCGATGGCATGTGAGGAAGTACCGATGGCAATTCCTTTCGCCACGGGGTTATGGATCCGGAACACCTTACAGATCATTTCAGCAGACATATTTCCAAGCACGCCGGTTACGATAATCACAGCTGCCGTTATGGGCACATATCCGCCAAGCTCTTCGGAGACTTCGATACCGATTGCGGTTGTAATGGATTTTGGCAGCAATGTCACGTAAGAAGCGTGGTCCAGCTGAAAGAAATATGCGAGCAAAAGAATAACGGACAGGCTGGTTATGACACCGGAAATGATGCCGGCAAATACAGCTTTATAGTTTTTCTTTAGCAGTTCCAGCTGTTCGTACAGCGGTATGGCAAGGCAGATGGTTGCCGGAGTCAGCAGATAGCTGATGTACTTTGTGCCTTCGCGGTAGTCTTCGTAGTCAGTGTGAAAAAGCAGCAGGAACGACAGGATCAGCACAATGGCTGTTAACAATGGATTAAAAATGGGCAGTCTGAAATGTTTTTTTAAAAGAAGTCCTGCTTCATAAGCAAGCAGGGTAAGCAGTACATAAAAAAACGCGGATGTTTCCAATAACCGGATCATGTTTTCTGTTTCCCATTCCTTTCTGTCTGTTTTAAAACGAACTGCACCGTTTTTCCGGATACAATCATAACCGCAAATGTGGAAAGTATGGTAATGACCGCATAGCAGATCCAGGATGTTTTTAAAATATGCCAGGAATCAATCAGGCCTGCGGCTGCAGGGATGAACATAACCGGCATAATTTCGATCAGAAAACTGCCCGCTGCTTTTACGGCAGACACCGGAATGATTTTCAGCTCCAGACAAAGAAACAAAATCAGAATCCCATAGATCCCTGCCGGAACCGGAAGTGGCAGTAATTCGTGCAGGATATCGCCAAGAAATGATAAAAACAGTTTCAGTAGCTTCAGTTTGAATAGTGCTGCCGTCTTCTGGAGCAACAAC
>CANTHI010000359.1 GCA_947653505.1 uncultured Eubacterium sp. | reverse complement strand
TTTCTGATGCCGTAGCAAAAGAAATCATGACACCCAGAATTGATATGACCTTTATTAATAATAAAGATCACGGGTGTCAGTACAGTCATAAGTGACTGGATGATGCCTGCATATGCAATGGCAAGTTTTTCCGCATGGAGCGTGGCAAGGGTTTTGGGAGATATTTCCCCAAAAATCAGGATCAGCACCGTTAAAATACCCGTAGCAATTCCAGCACCCATGCTGCCAAATATGCGGAGTGCCAGTGTAGTTGCGATACTGGAGGCAGACAGATTTACGATATTATTGCCGATCAGAATGGCACTGAGCATTTTACCGGAGTCTTCTGTGACTTTCAGCACGCGTGCGGCACGTTTATTGCCTTCATCAGCCAGCGTGCGCATACGGATCCGGTTAAAGGTAGTCAGCGAAGTTTCCGCAGAGGAAAAAAATGCGGAAAGCAACAATAAAATAACAAGTACAGCTAGTTGAAATATGTCATCTGGATTCAATCGTACACCTCTTAATTCATAATAAGTAATTTGGTTCACAGGATTTACAATCTATAATATACCAAAAAAAGTATCAGTTGAAAAGTGTTTCCTGAAAAAAATTATATTTAGTTTCGGAGAGACATACGGTCAGCGCAGTATATGCGCAGACCTGTCTGAACTGTTATGAGAGGAAACATCCTGGAAAGATCCTGACATTGATTGTGCTGGCTGTACTGCAACGATGTAAAAAGAAAGGAAACATATATGGAGCAAAATGAAAATCAATATGATGAGACAGAGACAGACCGCAGGAAAGCAGCATTTCTGATTGGCGGATTGCTTGTAATACTGGCGGCGGTGATTCTTGTAATTTATCTGTTTACTGACAGAACCAGAGCATCGACTGGGGAAGGGGAGGCTGTACGGATTACGCCTGAGCGGATCCAGCAGATTGCGGATGATGTGAGTGACCGTGTGCTGGATACCATGTGTACAGATATACTCTCAGACCAGATTCAGAAGGCAGTCTCGAAAGAACTGACAAAAGAAAAGATCTATGAGATTTTGTCAGACGGGGATGTAACCGTTACTGCAATCGGTGAAGATGAGCTGCGGGACGTCATCGCGGCTATGCTGGAGGAAGCAGGTATTTCCGGAGAGGGTGTGCTGACAGATGCACAGAAAGAGTATGTCAGGCTTGCGGTAAAAGATGCACTGCAGGACATATCTGACAGTATCAGCGTTTCGCAGCTGCTTACAGAAGAAGAACGTCAAAGGCTGGAAGACCAGCTGAAACGGGAATTATCTGAAACGATCAGAGTACAGATACAGGGAAGTACGAATCAGCTGACGGGACCAGAGATAGAAAAATTAAAACAGTCGCTGAATGTGGAAAGACTGATTCAGGGAGAAGTCAGTAAAATCACAAAACAACAGATGGAAGCGTTAAAGTCCGGGATTATCACAAGTGTGAAAAAAAGTATCAAAACACCTGTTAAAGGGGTAGATTATTTCACGGACGCAGATATCAAAAAGATACAAAAGAAAGTACTGCAGGCGGCAAATAAGGAACTGCTGGATCAGGTCGGACAGCTGACAGCGCAGATCAGCGAAGTAAAATCCTTAGTCCATACACTGGACGGACAGGTGAAGGAATTAAAAAAGCTGGATCAGGAAAAAACTGCAGATATGACAAAACTGCAGGAAAGCATTACAAAGATAAATGAATCGATACAGAATATTTATGCAGTAACCAGACAGTTAACACAGGCGATCACAGTATCTGGCAGTAATCTGGAACAGGTTACAGGTTCCGGCAGCGAGATTCAGTCTGCCCGGGTTCCAGCGGATAATCTGACGATTGCACAGTTTGTAGATATTCTGGCCGGAAATGACAGGGTATATACAGGAGCCGTGCAGGAGCTGAACCGGATTGTCAAAGATCTCCGGGAAGAGAACAGCAGGCAGGACGATAATTTTGACAAAGCGGTAAAAGAGCTGGAGCATTCACTGGATGACAATGGAAAAGATCTCGAAGATACAAAAGCAGCATTGGAAAAAAGTGATCAGGAGTTAAAAAACCAGATAGACCAGCAGGCGCAGGATATGGAAAAGAAGCTGCAGGATGAAGAAAAAGCCAGAAAGGAAGCAGATGAAAAGCTGAAAGAACAGGCGGATGCGGCAGATGCGCAGACAGGAGATCCAAAAGACGCAGGAAAAATCGAAGGCGATACGATATTCCAAAAGATTGGCTCAATCGTGAAAATCTTATCCAAAGATGGGATCAGCGGACTTTTGGAAGCACTGCAGCAGATCGGCGGAGCAGAGACGGTAGAGGAAGGAATGGAAAATCTGCATACAGATCTGCAGGATGCCAGAGCCCGTGTCAGTGAGCTGGAAAAAGAAAAGTGGCTTTCCAATATCACATTGCTGGCGGAACCGCAGCGGGATGGCGTATCTGGCTATACTTACCAGGAAAGTGGCTCGGCATATGTCTATCAGATCCCGTTACTGAATGAACAGGATCAGATACAGCTGGAGGATATGGATACATCGATTGTTGTAGAATTTAAAAAGCCAGGGAAGCTTCCTTCAAATGTGGCTTTGTCAACGAGCGGAAATATGCTGCTGATTTCTTTTGCGAACAGACCGGCACGTAATATCGACATAGTGTCCATTCATGTTTATAAAGAAACATAAAAAGAGACATAAATGGAGATATAAAAAGAGATATTTAAAAGAGATATAAAGAAGAGATATTTAAAAGAGATATAAAGAAGAGATATTTAAAAGAAATATAAAGAAGAGATCTAAAAAAGAGATAAAGAGATATAAAAAAGAGATATTAAACAAACATATAAAATAAACAGAAAAATAAACAGAAAACTCAAACATAAAAAACAAACATGAAAAACAAATATAAAGAACAGACATAAATAGAGCATTAAAAAAGCAACATAAAAGTATTCAAATAAACAACAAAAAAGGAATAAAAAAAGTTACAAAACCAACAAAAAAGTTACAAAAAAGAACAATAAAAGCAACAGAAAAAGTTATAAAAAAGTTGCAAAAAAGAAGCATAAAAACAGGGTCAGAATCAGAGAGACTGATTTAAGATATGCTCAATTCAGACAGAAGGAAAAAATAACAGGAGAAAGTGTAAAGATATACGAATTTCAGAATAGAAGGCAGAAAGGATAAAAGGATAATAAGATCATACAGATAGAAAAGACAGGAGAAGTTAAAAAGATACGATCTATTCAGACAGACGTGAAGAAAAGATACGTGAAATGAAAAGATACGTAAAATGAAAAGGTATATTTTACACAGAAAAAAAGGAAAGAAGAACAGGAGGAAATTATATGAAGAATAAATCAAAGACTGGAAAGGCGTTATGTGTACTGCTTGCTTCCGGTATGCTGGCCGGGATGCCATCCATACAGGCACAGGCGGCAGTCATTTCGTCGAATGCTACAGACAAAATCGCAGTGACATTTCATGCAGATACGGCGTATAGTGCAGGCGATTATGTGATTTATGACGGTGAGATGTATATCTGTACGGAAGATACACAGGGAACATGGGAAAACGCTGAAGCGAATTTTTTGCAGATTACAAAAAATCGTGAGCTTGGAACACAGGCAGAGCTTGCTGCGGTTTATGATGCTGCGAAAGATCCATCTGAAGAAAAGTCGCTGATGGGATTTGCTGCAAATATGTGGCAGAAGCTGAAAATATTTTTGGGAATGGAACACAAGGAGGAAGTGGCGGATGTCAGTCAGTATAAAAATGCTTCCGTCAGTGCCAAGCTAAATTTTCTGCAGCAGCAGAACCAGCAGCTGGATCAGAATGTGGCAAATCTGCAGGGATGGATTACACAGTCTTTTCAATCTGAAAGTAATGTTTTTTGTTGAGAATCCTTTATTTATCAATGTTTTTTATATTTTTTTAATTAAATTTACATCAAGATTACATCAAATTCAGAAAAGAGCATTGCGCATATTTTTGTTGACTGAAAGCATAATTAACTATACAATATATGTATAAACGCGTTATGGGAGGAATAAATGGACGAGGAAAAAGCAAAATGTGACTCTATAGGTCTGACAACAGAGATTTTCAGAGAATTAAAAGAACAAAACAAGAGGCTTGCCACAACACTGAGAACTTGCATAATCTCTTTCGGAGCTGCAATAGTTTTGGTTGTTTCTGGTTTCTTGATTTACTTATATCAGTATGATTTTTCTGGAAATGTTGAGCAGGCAGGAATTTACACACTGGTTGACAGCCAGGGAAATGTAATAAGTTCCGACATAGACCAGGATCAGTTAAAGGAGATTTTAAACGTTCTGAATGGCTACGACAAAGGTGACAAAGAAAAGAACTAGAAAAGATGGGAAAGCAAAAGGAATGGCCAGAAAGAGGATTCCGGTCAAAAAAAGAACGATAATAATCGTAATTAAGAAGTAAAAGGTCTGCTGCTTATGGCTTTGCGAAAACAAAACGGGGGTGCGTATGAAGATACCCGAGTTCACAAAGCGCGAAATGGAATATTTAATAGAGAACTGCAATTTTTCGGAGAGGGAGGA
>CANTHI010000358.1 GCA_947653505.1 uncultured Eubacterium sp. | reverse complement strand
CAGAATACTAAGGGCTTCTAACATTCTTCCGAAGCCACAGCAGCCGGGGCAAATTCCCTCTCCCAGCTGGTTTTCACATGCATTACCGCAGATAACCAGAACGATAATGAATGATTATCACATGATGTTTCGCTACAACGTGTGTAAAGCTTTTGAAATCAGCCGGATGGGAGGTTCTGGCCTGTCTGCCTGTGACGTTGGAAGAATGTTTAGAAGCTCTTGGTATTCTGCCCGATACACAGGCGGCGAAGCCGAAGCGGCACCTTTAGCTGCTGGCGGCAGCCAGAAGCGAACCAGGTGTCGCGCCCGTCCGGTATCAAAGACTGGATGCAGAATACTTAGAGCTTCTTACATTCTGGAAAAGTCACAGGCAGACAGGCCAGAACCTCCCATCCGGCGTCCGCGTAGCCAAAACGTAACACTTTTATGTAAATTGTTGTAATTTTCCGCACAGCAACAATATAACGACTTATATAATATGAGACATGAACCGCTGTCATAAAAAGTAAAAAGGAAACCATCCATATACATTGAAAAAATATCCAAAACTGTTATAATCAGCTTATAAACAATCTGATTGTTTTATAAAAAGAAAGGAGTACTTGCGTATTATGAAAAAACGATTATTTATTTCAGCTCTGGCGGTTACGCTCGCAGCGGCTTCCCTGGCTGGATATGGAGCGGGTGCTGTTGCGGGAGGAGGTCCTGTTCAGGTGCAGGCAAAGCAGACGGACCAGCAGACGTCCATGCAGTCTGTACAGAAATTTGGCTATCATCTGATGGAGCAGTATCTGACAGAGAGCAATCCGGTGATGTCTCCGGTCTCCGCGTATGTGATGCTTGGCATGCTTGGAGAAGGTGCGAAGGGGACGACGAGAAAAGAGTTTGAAAAAGTGCTTGGCAGTGATATGCTGTCAGTTTCAGAAGGGCTGATGGAAGCGCTGCCGCAGAAAAAAGATGGCATGAAACTTACGATTGCGAACTCTGCATGGCTGGATGATGAATTTACGCCAAAGAAAGCATGGAAAAATACGGTTGAAAAACAGTTCCGCTCCGAAGTCTTTCAGGAAGATCTTAGTACGGCAGCCGCAAAAAATAAGATCAACCAGTGGGTCAGTGACCGTACGAATAAGCTGATTCCAAAGCTTTTAAGTAAAAAACTGGAGAAAGAAACAAGGCTGGCTCTGGTAAACGCGCTTTACTTTCACGCAGACTGGGAGCAGCAGTTTATGCCGGAGCGTACATTCAAATATGATTTTCGACTGGATAACGGCGGGAAAGTTCAGACAGATATGATGCATGATAATCATTATACATGCAGCTATTTTAAAGATGATGCATCCGAGGGAGTAGTACTGCCTTATAAAGACAGCCAGTATGCGTTTGTAGCCATAAAACCGGCTGGAGATGAAACGATCCGTGACTGGTTTGCGTCTTATACACCAAAAAAGCTGGCGGCGCTGGCAGAAAGCGGACAGAAAAAGGAAGTAGAACTCTCCCTTCCGAAGTTTGAAATCCGCTGCCGGATGGAGTTAAATGACAGTCTGCAGAACATGGGCCTGAAAAAGGTGTTTGATGAAGAAAAGGCTGATCTGACGCTGCTTGGAAAGTCTAAAACAGAGAGAAATCTGTATCTTGGATTTGCATTGCAGGAAGCGGTGATTCGTGTGGCAGAAGAAGGAACCGAGGCTGCGGCTGCGACGATTGGAGGGGTTGTAGATGCAACAGCGCTGATGCCAGAAAAACCAGTTGTGAATTTTGACCGTTCTTTCCTGTATATGATTATGGATACAGAGACAGGGACGCCTTTGTTTATGGGTGTTGTGGATGAGCCGTAAATTCTGTGACATCAGACTGCTGAAATTACTTTCGTTTGACGGTTTTATTTTCATTTTCTAAAGATTTGTGTGGATACCGGAGCCTGAAAGATAAGGGAAGGGGATGATCATTCTGTATAAAATTAGTAATGCTACAAATCCGGGGCAGATTCAGACAGTCATGGCGCAGTCCGGCGCAAATCTGCTGGACATATTAAGGCAGCAGCAGGCAGCGCCGCAGGCGGACTGCAATGGCAGGGGAATTTGCGGAAAGTGTCGTGTGCGGATTGTACAGGGCTGCGCGCTGGTTACGGATGAAGACCGGCGTTTCCTGACGGGGCAGGAGCTTGCACAGGGATACCGTCTGGCATGTCAGGTCAGTATACAGGATGATCTGACGGTCTGTGTGCCGGACAGTTCTGCCCCGGTACAGACGCCGGAACTGGAACAGACAGTAAAACAGAAGCATCAGGAAATAAATCAAAGCTGTTCGATAGCGGTTGATCTGGGCAGTACTACACTGGCGGCTGTACTGATTGACGCAGAAGGGAATGTTCTTTCACAGACATCTTCGGTCAATTCACAGAAAGCTTATGGAGCAGACGTACTCTCCAGGATACAGGCATCGGACGAAGGAAAGCGGGATGAGCTGCAGGCATGCATCTGCCGTGATCTGGAGCAGATGTTTCAGACGCTGGTCTGTTCGCAGGAGACTCCGGTATCAGTCACGGGGATCGCGGTAGCGGCCAATACCACCATGATGCATCTGCTGCGCGGGTATTCGTGCGAAAAGCTGGGACGGGCTCCGTTTGAGCCGGTAAACCTTGAAACGGAATGTCTGGAGTACGGGGAACTGTTCCGGCCGGTCGCAGGCTGCTGTGGCAGCAGGGTATATTTGCTGCCGGGCATGTCGGCATTTATCGGGGCGGATATTACAGCAGGACTTTACAGCAGCGGATTCTGGCAGACGACAGAAGACGAGCCTGCATTTTTTATCGATCTTGGGACAAATGCAGAGCTTGCATATGGCAGCAGGAATGGATTTGTGACGGCATCTGCCGCGGCAGGACCGGCTTTTGAAGGCGGGCGCTTAAGCTGCGGGGTGCCGGGGATACCGGGTGCCATTTCCAGAGTATCGTATCTGTATCACAGAGTCCGCATCCAGACGATCGGGCAGAAAAAACCATGCGGGATCTGCGGGACTGGCGCAATGGAGGCGGTAGCTGCCCTGCTAAAAGAAGGACTGATGGATACGGACGGACTGCTGGCACCGCCGCTGTTCCATACAGGGATGGTGCTTGCAGAAAGGCCGGATGGCACCAGCATCTGCCTGACCCAGCGGGATATTCGCGAGATCCAGATGGCAAAAGCCGCAATCCGGGCCGGGCTATTTGTGTTGCAGAAAAGATATGCCCAGATTTACAAAAAAGATCAGACGCAGGTGAGCCGCATCTATCTGGCCGGAGGGTTTGGATATTATCTGTCTGCAGATACGGCAGCCGCCATCGGACTGTTTGCACCGGAATGGAAAGATAAAGTCGTGCTGTGCGCAAATACAAGCCTAAAAGGTGCGGCAGCATTTTTAACCGATCCGTCCTGTGCAAAGGAGCTGGAGCAGATACGCAGAAAAAACACAGGGATCCGTCTGGAAAGCGACACAGATTTTCAAAAGCTCTATATCAGCCAGATGCAGTTTCCATCAGTATGCTGAAAGAAGTTGTATATCGCCCCGAATTGTCAGGATTGTATCAGAATCTGCAGCAATTTTTCCAGCTTTCCGTCCGGAATCAGATAGGTGCTCTCTGGTGCGCCGGTCCATTGCGGGGAAAGATTGGTGTGGAGATAGACGGAATCTATGCCGCAGGCATTCGCACCGGCAATATCGGTATATGGATCGTTCCCGATCATCAGCGCGGTATTTTTTTCAATGTCATACCGGAAGCAGGCAATCTGAAAAATATGCGGATCAGGCTTGGCACATTCTTCTTCGGAAGAGATTATGATTCCGTCAAACTGGTCCGCAATGCCAAGCAGCTTTAATTCCGGCATGGTAAATGCAGACTGTGCATTTGTCAGCAGAAAACAGCGTCCGCCGTTTTGTTTCAGACTCTGCAGCAGTTCCGGTACATGGGGATACAGCCGGATATAATCTCTGGACACCGTACGGAAAAACAATGCCGTTTCATCTGCCAGTTCTTTGGAAACGAAAACACAGCGGTTTGCATAGAGCTGCTTAAAAACAGTCTCCAGCCGGATATCGACGGCTGTATATTCCGGATGTCGTAAAACGGCTTTCTGGTGTTCTTCCTGTACGAGCTTTTTGTATTCTTTCTGAAGGCTTTCCGGTGTATAGGCTGCTCCATGCGAATTGTACCAGACAGCCAGCAGCTGCCACAGCTTTTTCCTGGATTCATCGGTATGGATATCGGCTAACGTGCCATACAGGTCAAATAAGTAATTCTGATAGTTCATGGGACGACTCCTTTCTGAAAATGGGGGCGTTTCGTACTGGGGATAGTGCTATCTGGCTTCCCTCTCCCGGCGGGTTTTCTAAAGCGGTACATATGACTACTGGCGACTGTTTTTCGAATGCCCGGCATTATCTATCAATTTGTACGTTAGCACTTTTATGTAAAATATTGCATTTCCCGCTTAAGTTCGCACCCAGTACCCATCATAAGCATATCCCGTCTTTCCAATCAATAAATGTTTTGATTTTTTAAAGCCTGCCTTCTGAATGGGTTTGATTCTTTCTACC
>CANTHI010000357.1 GCA_947653505.1 uncultured Eubacterium sp. | reverse complement strand
GATTCTCATATTTTACTTTGGCGTTACTGTTTCTTTATTCCGGATTCTCATATTTTACTTTGGCGTTACTGTTTCTTTATTCCGGATTCTCATATTTTACTTTGGCGTTACTGTTTCTTTATTCCGGATTCTCATATTTCACTTTAGCTTTAGCGTTACTATTTCTTTATTCCGGATTCTTCCATTTATTGACCGGGTCTGTTTTTTCATCATATTTCATTGCCGCTACTTTCTGCAAGTTTTAACCTGTGCCTTTTTATACCCGCTTATGATATGACAGATTCTGCCTTTACTTTCTGATCTTTATTTAAAAATCCCGCACTCGTTCTGCAGATCACCCTGTCAAAAATCATAAACATCGCCGGCAGTATAAACGCCACAACCAAAAGGCTGATCAGCGCACCTCTCGCAAGCAGTACACACAGCGCACTAATCATATCGATGCTTGAATAAAGACCGACTCCAAACGTAGCCGCAAAAAAGCTCAGCGCGCTTACAAATACCGACTGCAGCGAACTGTTCAGCGCATAAGAAACCGCCTCCTGCTTCCCAGAGCCCCGATACCTTGCCTTTTTATATTTATTTGTCATTAAAATCGCATAATCCACAGTAGCGCCAAGCTGTATCGTACCGATGACAATCGATGCGATAAACGGCAGTACCGTACCCGTATACGACGGAATCCCCATATTGATAAAAATCGCAAACTCAATGACCGAAACAAGGATAACCGGCAGTGAGATGGATTTTAACACCACTGCAATAATGATAAAAATCAATACGATCGATACTGCGCTGACCGTCTTAAAATCCTTATCCGTAATCGTAATCAGATCCTGCGTACATGGAGCTTCCCCGATCAGCATAGCCGAAGGATCATATTGCCTGATAATCCTTCTGATCTCATCACACTGCGCATTGACTTCATCTGATGCAGTCTTGTACTCCGAAGCCAGAAACATCATCTGGTATTTACCATTATCCAGTATTTCTTTATAAGAATCCGGTACCATCTCCTCCGGAAACGCTGGCCCTAATACTGAATCCATCCCGAGCACAAGCCGGATTCCCCTGACATCCTCCAGCTCCTTTAGCATCGCCCTTGCCTGTTTTGCATTCAGATTGCTGTCCGCCAGAATAATATGCGTCGCACCCATCTGAAAATCTTCTTCCAGCTTTGTATTTCCCATTACACTTTCCAGATGATCCGGCAGTGTGCCAGCCAGATCATAATAGACCTGATTATGCGTATAGCCATAAAAAGCCGGTCCCAGTATTACCAGAAATAGTACCGCAAATACAACATATTTTTTCGTTACAAAATCCCCAATTCTCCCCAGATCCGGAATCAGCGCGCGGTGTCTGGTCTTTTCAATCGCTCCGTCAAATACAAGAATCATCGCCGGAAGTATCGTAACACAGCCAATCACTCCAAATACGACGCCTTTTGCCATCACGATACCCAGATCCAGACCAAGCGTAAAAGTCATAAAGCACATCGCAAGAAATCCTGCCACCGTCGTGATCGAACTGCCTACAACAGAAGCTACCGTATTGGATATCGCATGCGCCATCGCACGCTTTTTATCTCCGGTATAACGCTCCTGATTTTCCTGATAGCTGTGCCAGAGAAAAATCGAATAATCCATCGTAACCGCAAGCTGCAGCACCGCTGCCAGTGCCTGTGTAATAAAAGAAATCTCTCCGGCAATAAAATTAGTGCCCAGATTATAAATAATCGCCATTCCAATACTCAGTAAAAAGAAGAATGGTATCAGAAAAGAATCCATCGTCAGTGACAGCACGATCGCTGACAATACAGAAGCTATTACGACATACATAATCGCTTCACTGTTACATATTTTTTTAATATCTGCTACGACAGCCGACATTCCGCTCAGCAGACACTGCTGCTTTGTAAGCCCCCGGATCTGCTCTACCGCATCCAGCGTTTCATCTGCTGACATCGAGGTATCCAGCATGATAATCATCAGCGTAGAGTTTTTCTCTTTATTTTCAAATTTTTCTTCTATATCATCCGGCAGCAGCTCCGTCGGTATCGACAGATCTGCCAGGGAATCATACCAGAGAACGGTTTTGACATGGTCGATCTTTCCGATCTCACTCTTGAGTGCTGCCACATCCTTCTGCTCCATTCCCTCTACGACCGCTACCGAAAACGCGCCTGTTCCAAACTCCTCCAGCAAAATTTCCTGCCCCTTCATCGTCTCGATATCTTCCGGCAGATATGATAAAATATCATAATTGATCCGGGTGTTGACGTACCCGATTATGGACGGGACCAGCAGCAGGAAGCTGAGGATTAAAATCGGTATTCTGAATTTTACGACTCCTTTACCAAACTTGATCATGCTTTTCTCATCTCTTTCTTTTTTTATTTCTACACCAGTGCATATAGAAGTATATAAAAAAAGACTGAATATGAACATATTCAATCTTTTTTAAGTGTATCCATTTTTTTACATTTTGGATTACCTGTAAAATTTGGAATACAGATTTATCAAATTGTCACAAATCCTTTAACGCATCTTCCAGTGAGTGGCTCATCACATACTGGTACAGCTCTGCCAGATCTTCTGCCGAAATTGTCATACCGCTTTGTATCCATTCGATTAAAATAAAGACCATCGACTGTCCATAATACTGCGCCAGCCGTTCCGGTGTCAGCCATTCATATTTTGTCTGCCTGCGCTGGCTGTGCTCTGTGCACACCTCTTCCAGCAGACTTTGCACGCAATGCTGGGAGATACTATAAAAAGAATTCTGCCCCTCCAGTCTGCTGACTTTTGTGTAAAACTCTTTTTCCTTTTCGACATTCAGAAACAAAAATGTCATTGCCTGTGTCGTCAGTCCACTGCGGACAAACGGTTTGACTGGCTCGATCAGATCATGGTTAATCACCCATTCCAGCAGTTCATACTTATCCTGGAAATGGTTGTAAAACGTAGTACGGATCACACCTGCCCGGTCCGTTATTTCCTTGATCGTAATTTTCTCAATTGGATACTGACATGCCAGCTCCTTAAAGCTATCTGCAAGCAGCTGGTCAATCTCCCGTTTTCCCTGACTGGCCATGTATTATTTTTCCTCCAGCTTATTTTTCCATAAATCTTCCGGAACCGGAATCATCTCCTTCGTGCCTTCCCGCCAGCAGATCAGCTGATGCGTCTGCTCCACACGGCATACCCATGTATTATCATAAATACCGCTGATTTCCAGATCCTCTTTTCCAAGCAGCCACACCTTCTGCCCTTTCATCGTCAGCGCATGTACCTTTTCAAATACAATCTTGCCCGCACCGCTGCGCTCCGGTTCATCCACACTCACAATAAACGCCTGCGGCACCAGCCTCAGTCCATTTACCACAAAGCCATTCTCCAGACGGTACTGGACACTTAAAATATCCAGCGTCCCATTATCCAAATACGCTGCCATCAAATCCCTCCTCTTTTATTCATCAAATGCAACTGTAACAAAAAATCCTTTCGGCGTTTCCTTCACTCCGACGACTGTCCCCTGCGTAGAAGTCAGCCGTTCCCGATACTTATAATTTGCCGACATCGCATACGCGTTCCCAAGCGTATAATAATAAGAATCCGGCAGTCTCCCTTCTGTAACCGGAAGAACATCCCCTTCCTTAAGGAGTCCGGTCCGTTCCATTTTAAATTCCATCTCACGCATCGCTATTCATCCACTTCATGTGCCTCCACATCAACCGGCTCTATTTTTTCAGCCGCGTACCTGACTGCCTTTACCGTATGATATATAATAATCATATTCGAAAGCCCGTCATAGACAAGCGCTATTCCAAGCATACGTACTGCCAGTGAAATCACTCCGAAAGAATCACAGATACAGACCACCCCAAACACACAATTCAACAGGGCCAGCAAAAACAGTATCCCCCACCGCTCGCTGCCATTCTGCTTCGCCTCCGAAGCCATCTGAAAGTCCCTAAGACTATGTACCAGCAACACAACTCCTATGACAATCGGCACCAGTGTGGCAACCGACTGCGGGGTTATAAAAATCCACACTCCGAGCAGCAGAAACAACAGGCCGCCTGTAATCGTCAGGATGCCCCTGCCCTCTACAAAATAGCCAAATATATAAACCGCGCCCATAATGACAAGCAGCACACCCAGTATCCGGCAGATCAGACCCGTTACTTCCATTGGCCATGCAATCAGTATCCCGCCCAGCACAATCGTAAGCAGCGCTGATAAATACGCTGCAATCCGAAGTTTTTTGAAAAATTCCTTCATATATCCTGCTCCTTCCCGTTTGATCTTCATCATACTTATATCTGGTCATTATAGGTTATTTTGGGGAAAATGACAAGATATCTTTGGGAAATACACGAAAAATTTGCCTTGCGGGTGGAGCCGGCCCCATAGACGCAAACTTACGTGAAAATGCAACAATTTACATAAAAGTGTTGCGTACTGGCTATGCGGACGCCGGATGGGAGGCGGTGATCTGTCTGCCTGTGACTTTTCCAGAATGCAAGAAGTTCTAAGTATTCTGCATCTACTCTTTGGTACCGGACGGGCGCGACACCTACTTCGCT
>CANTHI010000356.1 GCA_947653505.1 uncultured Eubacterium sp. | reverse complement strand
ATCATTTTTTCAAATATCGTAGCTGTGTTTCCAAAATCATCATGTAATATTTTTGCCGTCTTCCATTTAGGTAGCCTATGCTTCTTACAGTTAGATAACATGGTATTCAATGTTTGAGGAATAATACAGCATTTATCAGGAGCATACTCTTTATTGCCAGGAAACAGCAAATCTTTATCTACTTCCATAGATTCACCATCACATTCGTAATATTCAGAAGCCCACCACTCAGCAAAAGAATCCTTGTCATATCTCCACAGATCACACATAAATGAACCATCGTATACATCATCTCTTTTATAACACCGAATATAGATCCCATTCCAGATTGAATATGCAGCATTGGATTTCAGCGTAATATATGGTATGTATTCCTGCTGTCTGGCCAATTCTTCTATAGTCAAATTACCACAGTTCAAGTCACGGTATTCTTTATGATCTACCCACACAAGGTTCCTGTAAAAGCAGTTTTCTATATCTCTATCAATATGCCATATCCTTTTATATTTACTGGCATTTTCAAGAAAATGCTCTGCTACCAACTTATCTGTATATGTTTCTATCTTCTTTTCAGTACCGCTAAGTGTAAAATGTGCATATCCTGTTTTGTGCATATGGAATTTACCATTACGGCGGTTGCCCACAAGCCTGCCATGATTGGATATCCAGTAATTGCTTGTACCATTTACCAACACAAATACTTCATCATCAGCAATTAATTCTATTCCTGATTTCTTAATATCCAATACACGTTTATCTGCTATGGACAGATATTCTTTAAATTCTTTTCTCTGTTCTAATTTCTTGTTTTCGTCTGTATTCATAAAAATTCCCTTGCAAATATAGTTTTCTGTGGTACGATAAAAGTGCGGTTTGAAAGAACTCCGTCTCACATATTAAAGATGGGAACCGCATGTATCCGATGCGTTTACTATAACATACCCGTATCGGGAAGACAAGAGGATTATGAAAATGAAACATACATATAGACATCTGGATGTGCTGTGTACAACAAAAAATGGAAATATAGAGCTGGTAAGACAGATGGAAACCGGTCTTCTGGCGGTGAAAAAGGAAGTGCCGGGTGACCTGTTTTTGCAGTACAGCAGAATCCGGAAAATACACCATAAAAATCTGGTTCGGATTTATGAGCTGGAACGGATGCAGGACAAATGCACCGTAATTGAGGAATATGTAGACGGTGAGACGCTGGACGGGATACTCAGCCAAAATGGGCAGCTGGAATGGAAAACGGCGGCGCGGTATCTGCATGCACTGTGCGGGGCGGTCCGTGCCCTGCATAAGCAGGATATCATTCACAGGGATATCAACCCGAATAATATTATGGTAACAAGGGACGGTATCCTGAAGCTCTGTGATTACAATATTTCCCAGATAATTGGAAAGAACTGTGCAGAGGAGCAAACTACTGTCGGGACGGTTGGTTATGCACCGCCGGAGCAGTATGGGTACGGTACGACGGATGTGCAGAGCGATATATACGCTATGGGCATAACAGCAGCCAGGATGCTTGGGAGGACGGAAACAGGGAATAGCCAGAGTGCGGGAGACGGCAGGGGAGAGGATGGAGATGAGGCGGTGTTTCTTAAGATTCTTTCCCAGATGGTATCGGTAGATAAGACAGACCGCTATGAAACGGCAGATATGGTGTATGAGGATTTGGAATATCTGCTTTATGAAGACGAGAAAGACTGGAGCATTCTTACATTTTTTTCTCCGGCAGTCCGGCGCGGCGTTTACCGTGGAAAGCCTGCAGCTACAGGGCTTCTCTATTTTGTTTTGTGCTGTACGCAGTGTTATGTAATAGGACTGGGAGGCTGTGACAGACTGGCAGGAAGGCTGCTGTGTATATTTGCGTGGCTGCTTTTTTTTGATTTTCTGAGGATCAGCCGGAGGATGTTCAGGCTGGCCGCGAGCCAGAGATGGTTTCGTTATGTGATAGGCTTTTTCCTTTTGCTGACAGTTCCGTTTGTGTGAAAGGCAGGTGGTTTCGATGGGGCATTTGGAGCATTTTCTGGATTTCCGTTATAAAGTGGTTGAGGTGCTGGATGAACAGAACAGGACTGCGCTGGTACGGGACCAGCTGACCGACCGTTTTTTGGTGCGCCGGACGGTTCCGGCTGAGGCGGCAGGGGTTTATGAGGAATTAAAAAATATCCGTCACCAGAATCTGGTGCAGATTTTAGAAGTTTACAGACTTGAGGGTGTGTGTGCTGTTCTTGAAGAATATGTGAACGGATGTTCGATAAAAGAGCTGCTTGAGCGGGAAAAGAAGCTGGGAGAGCCTGAGGCAAAGGGAATTCTCATGGCTGTGTGCCGGGGACTTTTTGTATTGCACGAAAAAGGGCTTGTATGCCGGAATATAAGACCGGATACGATTCGGATTAATCAGGATGGGATCGTGAAGCTGATGGATTTTGCCGAGGCCAGACAGTTTTTGGGAGAAAAATCAAGGGACACCGTTCTGATTGGGCCAAAAGATTATGCGGCGCCGGAGCAGTATGGTTTTTCAGAAAGCGATGGACGTGCGGATATTTATGCGGCCGGAATCCTCCTGAACGAGCTTTTGACGGGAAAGCTTCCCAGACAGAGGATGTACCGTAAAGACAGGGAGCTGCGCAGAATCATCAGAACATGTGTTCAGGTGGATAAAAGAAGACGTTATGAGAATGTGAAACAGCTGATGCAGGCACTGGAGGGGAAATGGGGATTTTCGGAAAAAGAGGCTATCCGGGGGAAAAAAACGGGACTTGTCCAGAGATTTTATGGCGGGCTGCCGGGCTTAAGAAGCGACGCATGGTACCGGAAGGCGCTGGCGCTGGTCGGGTATGATATTCTGATTCTGCTTTCTTATTTGATAATCGTGATAGAGAGAGAAACGTCTGGGGGCATGTATGTGCTGGTGGAAGTGATGCAGCTTCTTGTTCCGGCGGCACTTGTTTTTAATGCGTGGAACTGCACCCGTCTGTCGCTGCTTCCCCGGCTGCTGCGGCCGCATTTCCGGGTGATTCTGGCCGCAGTATCGTGGTTTGTTCTGGATGTGGTGAAGGGATTCTTTTAAATTTCATAAAAATTGTGCTGCGGGCACAACAAAAGGTCTTCCAGCATGGTAAAGTATTCATAAAAACAGGAGAATGGCAGGTATATCCGGTCAGATGATGTCCAGAATCTGTAAAAGCTTCGTTTTTGTGTTTATATCCAGACAGAGGATGCGCTCCATAATTTTGCTGTCAAGGCTTTTTTCAGTGTCTGTTTCTTCCGGAAAATGATATTCGGAATCAATAAAATAATCTACGCTGCATGTCAGGATATTGGCAATTGTGACAAGAGCGGTCAGGGATGGGTTGGCCCGCCCGCATTCAATATTGCTGATGTGGGAAGGGTTGACGTCCAGACAGTTTGCAACATATTCCTGTGTCAGTCCCAGAGTGCGCCGGCGTTCTTTTATTTTCAGTCCAATGGTCTTGAAGTCTAAATCGGTCATATGTATTCTCCTTATAAAATTCAGATTTTTGCGCGGATCGTATATAAGTATTATCTGTTACTTTGTGTATGTTTATACGATATATTATGCTTTATTTTAATGTAATATTAGTATCAGGTTAATGTGCTCAAACAGTAAAAAAAATAGTTATAGCTAATTAATATAGACATAACTAATGTTTTATGATATAATAAAAATGTTCATAATTATAAATAATGGATAAAGCAAGATTCTAAAAATCTACGGAATGGGAAGGAGAAACAGTATGAAAACAATGAGAAAAAGCATTTTGCTGATGGTTCTGTTACTGGCAGCGGCGTTGTCGGGATGTGGAAAGAAAGAGATTACTGGTGAAGATAAATCAAATGACCGACGTGTAATAACAGATGAATCCAAAAAAGCAGAAGCGAGCGCCAAAGAGGTGCACACGCGTGTTACCTTTATCAATGACACCGGTATAGACATTTATTACCTGTATGCATCGGTTACGGATACGGATGACTGGGAGGAGGATATTCTGGATGTCGATGTGCTGGAGTATGGACAGGCCTTTGAGGTGGATTTTATACACACAGGCGAGCAGACTGTATGGGATTTCAGGATTGAGGATCTGGATGAGAATTATCTGGAATTTTATGACCTGGATTTTGATGAGTATGGCGATGACGGCATAGCGGTTACGCTGAATGCGGACGGAACGGCGGACGTTGCGGACGGTGCGGATAATTATGAGCTTCCGCAGCTTGAGCCGGATTCGGCATATATGTATTCGCCGTTGTTGGACCAGTATTATGAGCTTTTGGCAAGCGGCGAAACAGTCCAGAGAAATGAAGCGTTCGAGGAATTGGCAGATTCAGATTTACTGATTTCCTATAGTCTGGGGGTAGATTTGAACACGGTCGGTTATGCTTTTTTTGACCTGGATGGAAATGGGACAGACGAACTGTTCATTGGCTTTACACAGGGCGGCGCACTTACGCTGGAGGGCAACATAAACTATGGGGTGTTCATGAACGCCTATATGGTAGATGCGCAGGACCGGATTGTGTCGATTGCAAACAGCGGCAAAACGGTGATCCTGCCTTTGGTGGAAAAGGAGATCCCCATTG
>CANTHI010000355.1 GCA_947653505.1 uncultured Eubacterium sp. | reverse complement strand
CTTTAGCTGCTGGCGGCAGCCAGAGCGAAGTAGGTGTCGCGCCCGTCCGGTACCACAGCCTGGATGCAGAATACTTAGAGATTCTTACATTCTGGAAAAGGAACAGGCAGACCGGCCACTGCCTCCCATCCGGCGTCCGCATAGCCAACACGCAACACTTTTATGTAAATTGTTGCATTTGCTCTTAAGTTCGCGTCTACGGGGAACCGGCCCTGTTTCATTGTGACTTTGGAAGAATGTTAGAAGCTCTTAGTATTCTGCCCGATACACAGGCGGCGAAGCCGAAGCGGCACCTTTAGCTGCTGGCGGAACGCCAGAAGCGGATAGCATGCCCCATTGGGCACCAGGTGTCGCGCCCGTCCGGTACCACAGTGTAGATGCAGAATACTTAGAGCTTCTTATATTCTGGAAACCGGAACAATGAAACAGGGCCGGTTCCCTCATCCAGCGTCCGGGAATCCAGCATCACAAAGAATGCATTTCATCAGGCAAAACATTTGACTCCGCAAATCCATCATGGTAAGATTAAGAATAAAAAAACACGGACAGGAGGAGAAAAAATGGATAATGTATTTTACATGGATCATCCGCTGATTCAGCATAAGATTTCCATGCTGAGGGACAAAAGGACAGGGACAAATGAATTTCGCAAGCTGGTAGAAGAGATCGCGGTTTTAATGGGGTATGAGGCGTTCCGGGATCTTCCGGTGGAGCAGGTGGAGGTTGAGACACCGATCGAGTCCTGTATGACGCCGATGATTGCGGGCAAAAAGCTGGCGATCGTGCCGATTTTACGTGCCGGGCTCGGGATGGTGAACGGAATACTGACGCTGGTGCCAAGTGCGAAGGTAGGGCATATCGGACTTTGCCGCAATCATGAGACGCATGAGCCGGAAGAATATTACTGCAAGCTGCCAAGTCCGATTGAAGAACGTACGATCGCGGCGCTGGATCCGATGCTGGCAACCGGCGGTTCTGCGGTGGCGTCAGTGGATTATATCAAGGCACATGGCGGGAAGCATATTAAGTTCTTAAGTATTATCGCGGCGCCGGAAGGCGTGGAGCGTCTGCATCAGGCGCATCCGGATGTCCAGCTTTATTGTGGCTGTCTGGACCGCTGTCTGAATGAAGACGCGTATATCTGTCCGGGGCTTGGAGATGCGGGTGACAGGATTTTTGGAACAAAATAAAAGGAGAACGCGGCCTATGAAAATCAATCTTCCTGTCGGCAGATCCGGATTTGCGGATATACGAAAAAACGGGTATTATTATATCGATAAAAGCGGCCTGATCAGGGAGCTGCTGCGTACAGACGCCGTACAGGTTACGCTGATTACCCGTCCGCGCCGGTTTGGCAAGACGCTTGGGATGAGTATGCTGTCGGAATTTTTTGATATGAATAAAAGCAGCAGAGAACTGTTTGAAGGTCTTTCGATTTTATCGGATCCACAGATTTGTGACCGGTGGATGAATCAGTATCCGACGGTATGTTTGTCGTTTCAAAGTGTGGACGGCATGAATTTTGAGGAAGCTTATGATATGCTGCGGGCAGAGATCGCAAGAGCCTGCAAAAGTCATCTGTATCTTTTGGAAAGTACAACAATCAATGCTTTTGACAAAGATATTTTTGCGCGGGTCGCAGGAAAGCAGGCATCAAAGGAAGAAGTAAAAAATGCGCTGACAGGGCTTACGCAGATGCTGTCTGCGCATTTTCATAAGCCGGCAGTTCTGCTGATCGATGAATATGATGTCCCGCTTGCAAAAGCTGCTGAAAAAGGATATTATGACAGGATGCTGGATGTGATGAAGGGTGTGCTGCACGTAATTAAGGATAACAGCTCGCTAAAATTCGCGGTGATTTCCGGCTGTCTGAGAATTGCAAAGGAAAGTATTTTCACCGGAACGAACAATCTGGTGTCTGATACGATCTCAGACACCAGACTTAATGCTTATTTTGGGTTTACACAGGCAGAAACGGATCAGATTTTAAGGGATAGTGGTCTGCAGGATCATGCCGCAGAGATCCGGACATGGTATGATGGATACCGCTTTGGGGATTTTGAGATTTATTGTCCGTGGGATGTGCTGAATCATGTAAAAAATCTGCAGCTGAATCCACAGGCACAGCCGCAAAGCTACTGGAAAAATTCAAGCGATAATGCAATCATCCGGTCATTTATGGAAGATTATTCCGGTACTGCTGTCACAAAAAAGTTTGAAGCGCTGCTGGCTGGTGAATCTGTGATTCAGAAAATAGAAGATGATCTGACGTATGATTCCCTGCATGTCTGTGAAGATCATTTATGGAGCGTCCTGTATCTGACCGGATATCTGACCAGAGTCAGGAAAAATACCTTACAGCAGTCCCTGCCGGCAGGCTGCATGGAGCTTACCATACCGAATGAAGAAATCAGGGAGATTTTTGAAGGGTCTGTTAGAAAGTGGTTTCAGGATAGTATGCAAAACTGTGACCGGAAAGCGCTGTTTGCAGCCGTATGGAATGGGGATGAGCAAAAGGCAGCGGAAGAACTTACAAAGCTGCTCCGCAGGACGATCAGTTATCATGACTACAGGGAAGATTTTTATCATGCTTTTTTTGCCGGGATTTTTGCAGGGGCGGGCTATCTTGTCGAATCGAATCATGAACATGGCGAGGGACGCAGCGATATTCTGATTCAGGATGATGCCGGCGACCGGGTGGCGGTATTTGAAGTGAAATATTCCAAAACACTGGCGGCGCTGGAAGGGGACTGCGTAAAAGCGCTGGCGCAGATTGACAGCCGGATGTATGCAGAAGAATGGAAAGAGGAGTATGCGCAGGTGATTTGTTACGGGATTGCGTTTTATAAGAAAAGGTGTCTGCTGAAAAAGAAATAATTCCAGAACACAACTTTTTATAACAAAATGTTATCTGAAAGTATTCCATATCAACTTTGGAATTTTTGCAATCCCAAAGAAAAAATTGTTAAAATTGCCAGTTTTTTTAAGGGAATCAGGAATATCATCTTTGCTTTTTGTATATTTGTTACAAAAATCTGAAGAGTTCTGTCCGGTATGAAGTTTTGCAGTCATAAAACGGCATACCGGGATTTTATCTTGAAATTATTTTAAAATATTCGTTTTATATAGCCGGAACCCGCGTAAAAGCAGGGCTTCCGGCTTTTTTTGTTTTTTAGAAAGCGGCGGGATTGCCTGCGGACTGAACGCACAGTTTTACGGAGGGACCGGAAACAATGAAGGAACTGGATTATAAAAAAATGGGATTACGGATCCGGCAGGTAAGGAAGGCAAAAGGATGGTCACAGGATGAGCTTGCGAAAAGGTGCGGCATCAGCATGTCGTTTCTGGGGCATATTGAGCGCGGGACGAGGATTATGAGTCTGGAGACGTTTGTAAGTATCTGCGGGGCGTTAGAGGCGGATGCGGACGAGCTGCTCTGGGGAGAAGTGCATTCATCGGATGCCATACTGGAATTATGGAATCCGCCGGATGAAAACTCTGACAGGAAGCAGAAAGCGGTGGATGGCTATGCCATGTACGTAAAGATTATGAAATCTGTCGCAGAGAGTATGAACGAGGCATGAGCGCCGGAAAGAAAGTGCTGATGCTGGCTTCTGTGGCTTCCATGATTGACCAGTTTAATCTGCCGAATATCCGGCTGCTGCTGGAGATGGGATATGAGGTGCATGTGGCATGCAATTTTAAAGAAGGAAATACATGCGATGCATGCAGAGTCAGGAAACTTTGGACGCAGCTGCGTGAAATGGGTGTGGCCAGTCACCAGTGGGATTGTCCGCGCGGCATATGGCCGCTGACAAAATGCGGCAGGGTATACAGGCAGCTCTGGGAGCTGACGGGTGTCTGGCGGTTTGACTGGATGCACTGCCATTCGCCGGTCGGAAGGGCGCTGGCAAGGCTGGCCGCATATCCGGGAGGGATCCGTGTGATTTATACGGCGCATGGTTTCCATTTTTATCAGGGCGCGCCGCTAAAAAACTGGCTGCTGTATTATCCTGTTGAAAAATTGCTGGCGTATGCGACAGATGTGCTGATTACGGTGAATCAGGAGGATGATCTGTTTGCCAGAAAGCATATCAGAGCAAAAAAAATCTGCCACATTCCAGGCGTGGGCGTCGATGTTGAAAAATTTGCGTAGCTGTCTTCTCATAAGGATAAAAATAAAGATCCTGATAAAGAAAAGGATAGGAATAAGGATAAGGAAAAGGATAAGAAAAAGAAAAAGGACATGGATTTGCGCAGAAGCTTCCATATTCCAGAAGACGCCCTGCTTCTCTTATCGGTAGGAGAACTGAATGCGGGAAAGAACCATAAAATCGTGATCAGTGCGCTGGCCACGCTGATGCGGCAGGATGTGTATTATCTGATCTGCGGACAGGGCGCGCTGCGCAAAGAGCTTCAGCATTATGCGTCAGCTCTGGGAGTCGCAAAACGGGTCTGCATGCCGGTTGCGCTTATGGAGGCAATGGCAGCAGGACTGCCCTGTGTCGTCTCGGATATCCGGGGCTGCAGGGCATAAGCGCGAACTTAAGCGGAAATACAACAATTTGCATAAAAATGTTACTTTTTGGCTGCGCGGACGCTGGGAGAGGGAATTTGCCCCGT
>CANTHI010000354.1 GCA_947653505.1 uncultured Eubacterium sp. | reverse complement strand
TCTTACATTCTGGAAAAGTCACAGGCAGACAGGCCAACGCCTCCCATCCGGCGTCTGCATAGCCAAAAGATAACATTTTTATGTAAATTGTTGCATTTCCACTTAAGTTCGCGCATATGGGGTCTGCCCCCACTGGGCATAAACTGCGCGTTCCGTGAGAATATGATTCAGGAGTGAGGGGCGATATGTATAAAAATATCAGAAAAAGAATTACTTGACAATTTTTTCCCGGGGGGGGGGTATAATAAAACAAGGCTGGTACATACAGCTGAATAACAGCAAAGGGGAGATAAACAAAAATGGCAAAGGGCTTAAAGCAAAGACTGGCAGCAGCCATGCTGTCGGCAGCCATGCTGGTAACTGCCGCAGCCACACCGGATGGAACGTCTGTGCAGGCAGCAGCGAAGAATGGACCGTATGTGAGCCTGCGGACGGCTTATAAGACATTAAAGGTCAGTGAAACAAACAAAATGACGCTGAAAAACAACACGGCAGGATGGAAGATTACCAAAATCGCCACAGAAGACAGGACGGTCGCGATGGTGTATAAAAAGACCGCTTCCAGCTTTATGGTAAAAGGCAGGTCTGCCGGCAGGACGACGGTAAAGGTCAGACTTAAGACGGCGCAGAGGAAAAAGCATAACAGCAAGCTTTTAAAATGTAAGGTAAATGTCGTTCCGGCAGACCAGACCACTCCGCCAGAACCGCAGACGCCGGTTGAGGAGACAAAGAAAAACGTTGCGACACAGGCGGAGCTGGATGCAGCGTTAGCGGACAGCCGTCTGACGGAAATCACGATTGATACAAAGGAAAAGACGTCCTTTACGATTCCGCAGGGCAGTCATGTGAACACCGCGCTGATTGTAAAAGCGCCGCAGGCGGATATCGAAAATAACGCTACTTTCCAGTCGGTTGAGATCAAAGAGATAGCCGCGGATACCTGGCATGAAAATGCAGGCGGCAACACGCTGCGGATATCTGCATCTTCTGCGCGTATTGTCGTAGGCCCGCGCGGACAGATCAAAAGCATCACTTTTGCAGGTGAGCAGGCAAAAGCGAAGCTTGTAGTAAACGGAGCCGTGGAAAACGTAACGGTCAGCGCAAAGATGTCTCTGGATATTTCCAGCGATCTGGATGAGAAGCCAACCGTTCCGGTCACGATTGACGCACTGGCACAGGGCGCGGATGTGACTGCGCAGACACCGCTGGATCTGACGGTAAAAGCAGCGGATACCGTGCTGAATTTTGTAAAAGGCTCTGAGGGAAGCAAAGTAAAAGCAGATGCAAGAGCAACGATCAAAAATAACAGCAATGGCAGTATTTCGGTAGCAGATGCGGACAACCATGTGCGTGAGGTACAAAAAAATGCGGATTATGTTGTGAATGAGAGCGTTACAATGCCGAAACAGCCTTCTATCTATGAACCGGGTATCAGCGGAGGATCGTCGCCGCAGATGCCGTCCGTAACGTATTATACTGTCAGCCTGAGTGGCAGGGAAGTACGCGTACGGGCAGGTGAAAAATTAAAAGAGAGCGATATTCCGCCTGTTATGAAAAGGAATGGGGATGGTTACAAATTCAGCGGCTGGTATTATGCCGAAGGAACTGGTGATAACATAAAGTATGTCAGGTTCGATCTGGATTCTGTCATCGACCGGAATCTCACGCTTCATGCACGTTACGGAATGACAGCGGAAGACCGGATTCTGGATGTCAGGGGAACTGTATTTGTCACATCCGGTTCCGCGGTTACAGTAGATTTGTCGCGTTCCCGTGTTACCGTTGCAATTTTCGATCTTGATGAAGCCGGTGCGGCGTTTGTAAATATGAATGGTACGGCCATTACAGGTGCTACAGGGCTGGTACAGGCTGCTGCAAAAGACGCAAAGCTGGAAATCATCATACAGGAGAAGGAAAATAACAGACGGTTCCGGACAGAGATTCCTATGCCGGAGGGAGCAGAAAACGGAGTTTCCATCAATCTTGCGGAATGTCCGTGGAGTTTTTATGAAGGAGCAGAGAAATTCGTCCGCAGTCAGGAGGAGCTGAACGAGGCTCTGGCAGACAGAAGCTGCAGCAAAATTATGATCGTTTCAGGAGGAGTATTTGAGATTCGGACGGACGGGGACAGGCCTGATCTTGAAATTCTTGCTGCTGCGGATCAGGCGGTGGTTATTGATAATTATACTGTGCTGGATTATGCTATGATTGGTGAAGCATCGAAATGGATAGAGCATGCAAAAACCAGATGGGTGTCTGTGGTTTATGGTACCGCAGATGTCGTTGTGGCAGAAGGGGCATCGGTAAACGTGATTTCCATGAACCGGAGTGGAGATGGGACGATTACCGTAAACGGTACGGTTGGAGAGATTTCTCTTCAGAATGATCCGAATGATAAAGTGCCAGAGGATACAAAGAAAGCAAATGTAATGATTAACGGTACGTGTACGGCAAATATACCGCTGTTCATCATGCGGCATGATACGACGGTGACAACACATATCCCATTGGATGTAAGGATTCATGAAACAGCGCCGCGTTCTGTCGTGAACTTTGAAGCAGGTTCCGGCAACAGCACAATAACTACTTTTGTAGAATTTACATTTAACAATAACAGCGGGCAGGAAATCGCGGTTAAAGATACGGGAAAATAAAACGCAAAAGAAGCATGCAGGTCTAAAAAGAGGAATAAAAAGGGTCAGTCTGTGAAGCAGACTGGCCTTTTTGTATTGGGATATACAGAAGCGAAACTGTTTATGTGTACATTGATAGAAAACTGTTTTACAAAATTCGATAACAATCGGGAGAAATTGTAGTTTGTATGTTCAAAATATTGAAAATAGTAGCAGAATTTTCTTGTGTGAAAGATATGGATGTGTTATGATTGCTTTATGTTTGTGATTGGATGAAATGACGTATGATGTACAGGAAAAACAAATGTGGGAAGAAGAGAAAACCTTTGCATACAAATAACGGTCAAAGACTTTTCAGCAGACAGTCTCTGCTTTCGGGTCTGAAGCTGGCAGGGATGCTTCTTCCTGGTATAGTGCTGGATTTTATTTATCGTTTTCACAACTTCCTGCCCGGTTTACGGGTGATGCTTGCAAAGCATGGAATTACTTATGATGGGGCATATGATATACTGAGCAGTTATGCCGGAATACTGATGACCATGATAAGTCTGTTTTTAACAATTAATATTCAGAGCGCGGAACGTTCTGAGAAAAAAGTGTATGGTATTCCGAGGAAAGAATTACAGGAAGAAGGACATGCCCGCTGGTATATTCTTCTAAGAAATATGGTCTGGGCTTCTCCGCTGCTTTTTTTAATCTGCCTGAATATACGTTGTTGCTTTACGGGATATTTTGTACTGGTTTACTGTTATGTCTTTTTACGTGTGCATTATAACAGACACCGGAATAGTTACAAGATAGATGGGAATAGGAAGGCGGTAGTACAAAAGCTTGCAGCATGTCTGTCAGACAGGCAGATTGGTGCGGAACAGATTCTGCAGTATCGTCTTCTTCTTGAGAATATCGGCCGAAGCGCACAGGAAGATGGAAACTGGCTGGAGATGGAAACACTTTATGGTCAGCTGCTTAAATGGAAGGATTATAGTGAGGAGGAAACATATATCATAAGCTATTACTTTTCTTCCATTATCTTTGGAAAATGTAATAAAAATCAGGCAGTTTTCATCCAGATGCTGAAAAGATATATGAAGGAAACGGATTGTGAAATTGCACAGCAGGATGGGATACCAGATAAAAAATGGCCGGTTTTATGGGCAATGCTGAAATTTGCCTGCTGCGAGGCAGAGGAAGAATTTCTGGTTCTGTTTTTAAAGTGGTTTTTGGATTTTACGAAAAGAAGCGGTATAGTAATTGATACAACAGGGAATAGACTGCCGCAATTGGCACTAAACGAGCAGGCAGGGATGCTTCTGTTGTTATCAGAATACAGGCTGCGTCAGAACAGAGTGAAAAGCTCCTGCCTGGAAAGGCAGATGAGTCAGATTTGCAGATATGGAATTGTCACAGTGAAGAAAAACCGGGAATATCAATGAATGTCTAAAATCCGTTTTCTAAACAGTATCCAGCAGGAAGATACGGAAATAATCGAAAAGATTATCACAGAGTTGGAAAGTGATTGTCAGAATCACACCAGAAATTGTATCATTATGAATTTATAGACAACCAGAAAGGGCGTGTTTCAAATGGTGTTGACAAAATATAAAAAAAGGAGCACACAATCCCTATCCATGTTAAAATAGAAGTGATAACATCATAACGAAGACGCATATTTATATATGACTATGAAGCAGGCGGGAAGATGATACATACTATACGGGTATGTTTGCACCATATTTATGCGATAAGCTTGGAATGATACTTTGTCTGTCTGCTTCTTTTGTGCTTGCAGTTTTTCAGATATGTTTATCCTCGGGGACAAGAGACATGTTAGCAATGCGGTCAATTTCAACAATAAAATTTTTAGGAATCAAATATGCCAGCAAGGTTTTTATGATGTTTTTGCCGGTTTTTCTTTTAATTGTGATTACAATAAAGTGGCTCATATTGAGACGGAAAGGAAAACGTAATGAAGAAAGTTGACAATAAGAACTGG
>CANTHI010000353.1 GCA_947653505.1 uncultured Eubacterium sp. | reverse complement strand
CAGAAGCGAATAGCATGCCCCGTTTTATCGGGCAAAGTCACAGGCAGACAGGCCAGAGTCTCCCATACGGCGTCCGCATAGCCACTACGCAACACTTTTATGTAAATTGTTGTATTTTTTCCTAAGCTCGCGCCTGTCCGGTACCACAGAGCAGATGCAGAATTTAGAGCTTCTTACATTCTGGAAACCGGAACAATGAAACAGGGCCGGTTCCCTCACCCAGCGTCCGCATAGCCACCAAAATATAACCACTTATCTGTAATGTTACGCACTTTTAACCGCTGACAAAAAAATATTTTTTATACTATTGACAGCCCTGTCCATAAGGTGTATGATAACCCCATCGGACCTGAAACTTCAATAGAATTTAAGAAGCAGGAGAATAAGCACATGTTACATATCATCGTAATGGAGAATGATGCAAACTAAATAATTGAAATAGTTGCAAAGGGAAGCTGCAGCCATCTGTTTTAGACAGCTGTCGGAAGACAGTATGTGTTACAGTATGCCCTTTTATCAGCAGTCTGACTGCTGGTACATCTGCCTTACAAAGTGCTTTTATCATCTGCTTATATTTTGTAATAAATGAAAAGGAAGCATGACTGTATTGTCGTGTTATTTTTTTACTTTTTTACTGGAAATATGGCATTTTTATTCATCGGTTTTAAAGACCATGTAGCATCTGCTTTGGAGGCAGTGCTGCATGGTTTTTTGTTATGGGAGAGGAAGAATGTCTGCTACCTGCATCGGGTAAAGGAGGATGGATCATGAGAAGAATACGCACCTATATTGGAAAAAACTGGTATGTGTATCTGTTTGCGATCGGATGTATGGTCTGTGCGATTGTGCTGGATATGCTGTATCCAAAGATTACACAGAGCATTGTTGACGATGTCATTCTGGCAGGCAGACAGCAGATGCTTACAAAACTGCTGGCTGGAATTGTGATCGTAGGGATTGGGCGCAGCGTGTGCGGGTATCTGAAGGAATACCTGTTTGATGTGCTCTGTTCGAAGATTGGTTCGCAGCTGCGTAAAGATTTGTTCGCGCATATCCAGACGCTGTCTGCGCGGTATTTTGACAATGCGAATACCGGTGAGCTGATGGCGAGGGTCAAGGATGATGTGGATAAGATCTGGAATGCGCTTGGATTTGTCGGTATGCTGACAATCGAGGTGACAATTCATGTGTCGCTTGTTTTGTACTGTATGTTTATGCTGAGCTGGAAGCTTGCGCTTGTTCCGCTGGCTGCTATGGTTTTTTGCGGTATCATGGCGGTTATGCTGGAGCGGAAGCTGGATGCGGTATATGAGGATATCAGTGAGGAAAATGCGGCGCTGACGACGGTCGCGGAAGAGAATCTGGCGGGAGTGCGTACGGTAAAAGCATTTGCCAGGGAAAAACACGAGATTGAAAAATTTCTGTCGCACAATGAACGGTATTATGAGCTGAATATCACGCAGTCAAAGATCATGGTGCGGTATTATCCGTATTTCCAGTTTGTCGGAAAAGCGCTTCCGGTGTTTATGGCTGTGCTCGGCGGCAGTCTGGTCATGCAGCAGAAGCTGACGCTGGGCGCGCTTGTGGCGTTTATTGAATACAGCCGTAACTGTACCTGGCCGATGGAAATGATGGGATGGCTGACAAATGATCTGTCTGCGGCAGCTGCTTCGTATAAGAAGCTGAAAAAAATCTTTGATGAAAAAGCGGAGATCACAGACGGATCAGATGCACGTGTATTGGATGAAGTCAGGGGAGAGATTGCGTTTGAGCATGTATCGTTCGGGCTGGATGGCAGGCAGATTCTGATGGACATAGATTTTAAGATTCCGGCGGGACATACGCTTGGGATTATGGGCGCGACCGGCTCTGGCAAATCGTCTTTAATCTCGCTGCTGCAGCGTTTTTATGATGCGGATACGGGGACGGTGCGGCTGGACGGTACCGATATCCGGAATCTGAAGCTGCGGCAGCTGCGCGGCAGTATCAATGTAGTACTGCAGGATGTGTTTTTGTTTTCGGATACGATCGAAGAAAATATTAAGATGGGAAAACGCCGGGAGCTGGCCATGAAGGAAGTCAGAAAGGCGGCACAGGACGCGCAGGCAAGTGGTTTTATCGAAGAGATGGATGAGCAGTACCAGACGGTAATCGGTGAGCGCGGGGTCGGTCTGTCTGGCGGACAGAAACAGCGGATCAGCATTGCCAGAGCGTTATCCAAGCATAGTCCGGTGCTGGTTATGGATGATTCGACTTCTGCGCTGGATATGGAGACGGAACATGAGATCCAGAAAATGCTGCAGGGACTGGAGCATACGACAAAGATTATTATCGCACACCGTATTTCGGCAGTCTGTCATGCGGATGAGATTCTGTATCTGGACAACGGATGTATCGCAGAGCGCGGCACCCATCAGGAGCTGATGCAGAAACGGGGATTGTATTTTCAGACATTTCAGGCACAGTACGGGGATTTTCCAGGGCAGCAGGAAGGGGCTTAAAAAACGGATGGCAGATACAACGAAGGATCTGTGGATCATTCCGAAAAAGAAAGGAGACAGTTTATGGCAGTAAATTCTTACCGCGATGATGAGCAGCTGGACAATACGGGCAGGAAAAAGATCCTGCGCCGTCTGATTGGTTATCTGATGGAATTTAAAGGAGCGGTCCTGGGCGTGATGGCGCTGATGGCGGGAGCAATTGCGATTTCTCTGCTGAATCCGCTGTTTATCGAAAAAGCGCTGGATCACTATATCATAAAAAGGGATTTTGACGGGCTTGTCCGGCTGGGCGTGATAGCGCTCGTGCTGAATCTGATTTTTATATTGCTTGTAAAGCTGCGGATGTATGTGATGTCTGTTGTTTCGAATAAAATTCTGCTGCGGATCCGGCAGGATTTGTATGAACATATCCAGACATTGTCGTTTTCGTTTTTTGACAGCAGGCCGACGGGGAAAATACTGGCACGTATTATCGGAGATGTAAATTCTTTAAAGGATGTATTTGTTAATTCCGTTACGACACTGATACCGGAATTTGTCACTGTGGCAGGCGTTGTAATCATTATGTTTGTCAAGGACTGGCGTCTGGCAGCAGCTTCACTAAGTACGATTCCGGTGATGGCGGCAGGTGTCTGGTTTGTGCAGAAGGCGTCGCATAAGCGCTGGCAGATATTCCGGAAAAAAGCGTCCAACCTGAATGCGTACGTGCACGAGGATATTGCAGGGATGCGTGTTGTGCAGAGCTTTCGCGCGCAGGATGAGACGAATGAGATTTTTGGTACACTGACAGATGAACACAGGGACTCGTTTCAGGACGCCTGCAGGTTCGCCGATTTATTTGGCCCGGTTGTAGATTTCTGCTGGGGATTTGGAGCAATGATGCTGTATCTGACCGGTATCCGTGTACTGGGGATCGGGCAGGCTTCGGTCGGGCTGCTGGTAGCGTTTGGCAGTTATATTAATATGTTCTGGAATCCGATCATGAATCTGAGTAATTTTTACAACAACCTGATTACAAATCTGACTGCGGCAGAACGGATTTTTGATATTCTGGATACACAGCCGGATATTACAGACCGCGCGGATGTGCAGGAGCTGCCGCCGGTTCGCGGCAGTGTAGAGTTTTCCCATGTCAGCTTTACGTACGATAAGGGAACGCCGGCAGAGACAAATGTATTATCTGACGTGAGCTTCCGGGTACGCCCGGGTGAGACAATCGCGCTGGTCGGGCCGACAGGAGCCGGGAAGACAACGATTGTCAACCTGATCAGCCGGTTTTATGATATTGAAGAAGGCGTGATATCCGTAGACGGCTATGATCTGACAAAAGTCTCGATTGAAAGCTTTCGCAGGCAGATGGGTGTGATGACACAGGATAATTTCATTTTTCACGGTACGATCCGGGATAATATCTTATATGGAAGACTGGATGCGACAGAAGAGGAGATGATCGCGGCGGCAAAGGCCGTCCACGCCCATGCGTTTATTATGGAAATGGAGCATGGATATGATACGGAATTAAAAGAGCATGGTGCGGGACTTTCCATCGGACAAAGACAGCTGATTGCGTTTGCACGTACGATGGTATCCATGCCGAAAATACTCATTCTGGATGAGGCTACTTCCAGTATCGATACGCACACGGAGCTGCTCGTGCAGGAGGGAATTGAAGCGCTGCTTGCGGGCAGAACCAGCTTTGTGATTGCGCACCGTCTGTCTACGATACAGAATGCGGACCGGATTTTTGTGATTGACAAAGGCGGGATTCTGGAGCAGGGCAGCCCGAAGGAGCTGATGGAGAAAAAGGGGGCTTATTATCAGCTGTATATGGCGCAGTTTGCGGGAATTGCTTAGGGTGGGGCGTAAAAAGTGTTACGTATTGACTGCGTGGACCTGAATGAGGGAACTTAAGAGCAAATGCAACAATTTACATAAAAGTGTTGCGTAGTGGCTATGCGGACGCCGGACGGGAGGCTGTGCTCTGTCTGCCTGAGACTTTTCCAGAATGCAAGAAGTTCTAAGTATTCTGCATCTACTCTTTGGTACCGGACGGGCGCGACACCTACTTCGCTTCTGGCTACGCCAGCAGCTAAAGGTGCCGCTTCGGCTACGCCGCCTGTGTATCGGGCAGAATA
>CANTHI010000352.1 GCA_947653505.1 uncultured Eubacterium sp. | reverse complement strand
TCCCACGAAAATGAATTTAACTCTCTATTTCCCGAATCAGATTTACCATTTCAATCGCTCCGACTGCACAATCATATCCTTTATTGCCTGCCTTTGTGCCCGCCCGTTCGATCGCCTGCTCGATATTTTCTGTTGTAAGGATCCCAAACATTACCGGAATACCGCTTTCCAGAGAAACAGCAGCAATTCCTTTGGATACTTCGTTACATACATAGTCGTAATGGCTTGTAGAACCACGGATTACCGCTCCCAGACAAATGATTGCATCGTACTTTTGACTATTCGCCATTTTGGAAGCGATTAACGGGATTTCAAATGCTCCCGGAACCCATGCTACATGCACGTCTTCTTCTTTTACATTATGCCGCAGCAATCCATCCATCGCCCCGCCCAGCAGCTTTGATGTAATAAACTCATTGAAACGGGCAGCTACAATGCCGATTTTCATTTTTTCTGATACAAGCTTTCCTTCAAATGTTTTCATACCATATTCCTTCCTTTTTTATCATTATATTTAATATATCTCTATTTTTATATATCTCTATTTTTATATATCTTTGCACCATTTTTCCCAATATGCATTTATGATTAAATTTTCTATTTTTAATAACTCAGAATATGGCCCATTCTCTGCTGTTTTGTTTTTAAATAAAACAGATCATGCGCAGTCGCATCCATCTGAATCGGAACACGTTCTGAGATTTCCATGCCAAACTCAGAGAGCTGATATACCTTATCCGGATTATTCGTTAACAGACGCATACTTTTTACACCTAAATCCCGCAGAATTTGTGCTCCAATATAGTATTCCCGCTGATCTCCGGCAAAGCCCAGCGCCAGATTTGCTTCCAGCGTATCCATCCCCTGCTCCTGCAGTTCGTAGGCACGCAGTTTGTTAATCAGACCAATCCCGCGCCCCTCCTGACGCATGTACAGCAGGATCCCGCGCCCCTCCTTTTCGATCTGAGTCATCGCAGCCGCAAACTGCTGGCCACAGTCACAGCGCAGAGAACCGAAGGTATCTCCTGTCAGGCATTCCGAATGTACCCTGCAGAGCACCCCGTTTCCATCTCCAATATCCCCTTTTACAAGGGCAACATGATGTTCCCCATTCAGCTGGTTGACATATCCATAAGCTGTGAAATCCCCATATTTGGTCGGCATCTTCGTAACAGTTACCCGTTCTACCAGCTTTTCATGGCATTTGCGGTAATTCTGCAGGTCCTGAATTGTAATAAATTTCAGATTCCATTTTTCTGCCAGCTCTGCCAGCTCCGGCGTGCGCATCATCGTCCCGTCATCCCGCATAATCTCACAGCAAAGACCACATTCCTTTAACCCTGCCAGCCGACACAAATCCACCGTAGCCTCTGTATGTCCATTTCGTTCCAGAACCCCGTTTTTCTTCGCCAGAAGCGGAAACATATGTCCGGGACGACGAAAATCCTCCGGCTTTACATCCTCTTCCACACAGTGCATGGCCGTAACCGACCGCTCCGCAGCAGAAATACCGGTTGCGGTTGATATATGATCAATCGAAACTGTAAACGCTGTCTCATGATTATCGGTATTATCCTGAACCATCTGCGGGATTCTCAATTTCTGCACATACTCTGCAGACATCGGCATACAGATCAGTCCCTTGCCATGCGTCGCCATAAAATTAATATTTTCTGTCGTAGCAAACTGCGCCGCACAGATAAAATCTCCTTCATTTTCCCGATCCTGATCATCCGTAACCAGAATAATCCTTCCATCCTTCAGATCAGCAAGCGCTTCCTCAACCGTATGAAACTGAATCATATGATATCCTCCTAAAATCCATATTTAACTAAAAAGTCTCTGGTGATCCTGCTTTCCTGCTCCGGTACGTCTGCAGGCTGCATCAGCTTTTCAACATACTTGCCGATCATATCCGCTTCCAGATTGACAGAATCTCCCTTTTTCCGTTCTCTTAAAACCGTCTGCTCCTGTGTATGCGGAATCACCGATACCGAAAACCGGTCCGGCCACACCCCCGCTACCGTCAGGCTGATTCCATCCACCGTTACAGACCCTTTTTCCACAATATATTTTAAAACCGCAGGCTCTGCCATAATCGTATACCAGACAGCCGTATCATCACGCCTCATATCCGTAATCCTTCCAACACCATCCACATGTCCGGCCACAATATGTCCCCCAAACCTGCCGTCTGCAGCCATTGCCCGCTCCAGATTGACATGACTCCCGCTTTTTAAAGATGCCAGCGCGGACCGGTTCAAAGTCTCATGCATCACATCCGCCAGAAACCGCCCCTCCTGCAGCTCCGTAACTGTCAGACAGATTCCATTTACCGCAATGCTGTCCCCGATCTTCGTCTGTTCCAGCACTTTCGACGCACAAATTGTCAGCACAGCAGAATGCTGTCCTTTTTTGATCTCCAGAACAGTCCCGATTTCCTCAACAATCCCCGTAAACATGATCTGCCACCTCGCTTTCAATCAGAAAGTCCTCTCCCAGCCTTGTAATCATGCTGTTTTTTAAACAAACCGCATCCGCTGCCACCGGAACGCCTATGCCTTCCACCGGTGTCTTCGCATCCCTGCCGCCAAACAGCTTTGGCGCGACATAAGCCTGCACCTTCTGCACAATTCCGCTTTCCAGCGCCGCCCAGTTCAATATACCACCGCCTTCCAGCAGGATACTGTCAATCTGCTCCTGCCCCAGCAGCGTCATCAGCTGCCTTAGATCTATATGACCATTTTTTTCTCCGGTTAACAGGACCCTGCAGCCTGCCCGTTCCAGCGCCGCCTGCTTTTGTTTCTCCGCATGATCCCTGCCCGCAGCCACAATCGTCGGAACCTGCCCCGCAGTTGCTGCTATTTTAGAATCCAAAGGCATCCGAAGCTTTGTATCGCATATAATCCGTACCGGATTCCGGCCATCCGGTATCCGGCAGGTCAGCAGCGGATCATCCGCCAGCACGGTCCCGATGCCCGCCATAATCGCCGTATACCGGTGCCGCTGCCGCTGTACATGATTTCTGGCTGCTTCTCCGGTAATCCATTTGGAATCTCCGGTATACGCCGCAATTTTTCCATCCATCGTCATCGCATACTTCATCACTACAAACGGCTGCCCTGTCTGAATATAATGAAAAAACACTTCATTTAACCGGTCGCATTCTTCCTGCAGCACATGCTCTGTTACCTGTATCCCATGCTCCCGCAAAATCTTTACTCCCCTGCCGCTCACAAGCGGATTCGGATCCGAAGAACCAATGACAACCCGCCGGATCCCAGCCTCCATCACTGCATTCACACAAGGCGGCTGCTTACCATAATGGCAGCACGGCTCCAGCGTAACATACATCACCGCCCCGTCTGGCGACTCCCCACAGGAAGCCAGTGCATTGCGTTCCGCATGCGGCTGTCCGTATTTTTCATGCCATCCATACCCAATCACCCTGTCCTCTTTGACAATCACCGCTCCAACCATTGGATTCGGCGCTGTCCATCCACATCCTTTTTTTGCATAATCCAACGCCATGCGCATATATTCACTGTCGTTCACATTCATACCTCCCAGAAATCTTTGGACAAAATCAAACAGAACCGATATTGAAAGACTGTGCCAGATAACCAGCAGAAATTAAATATGCATGAAAAAAGCTCCGGCTGTCATTAAAAATACACGCCAGAGCAGATATTGCCATTTATACAGAATCCTTTTCTGCATACTTTCCTCTTCTTTCATCCAGACTATACTGTCGGCTCCGGAATCACACCGGATCATGCCTGACGGCTCGTGGGCTTTACCACCGGTAGGGAATTGCACCCTGCCCTGAAGATTTTATTCAATTCTATGAAAGATTATAAACCATTCGATGTGATTATGCAAGAGGGTTTTCAAATCACACCTGGCAATGCAACTGCAACAATTTGTATAAAAGTGTTACAGTTTGGCTATGCGGACGCCGGATGGGAGGCCGCACAAACGTACAAACTGATACAAGTTTGCCATACATTCGAAAAACATCCTCCAGCAGTTTTATGTAACGCCTTAGAAAAACAGCCGGTTCCCTCATCCGGCGTCCGGATAACCAGTATCTGCTGTTCTGATTTATCCAGGCCAGGGCTGCCTGCATTCTGGAGCGGACACAGCTGATGAGACATATTCCCTCTCCCAGCCACATACGCTATAATAATGGCATCAGATAACAACTATATCCATCCTAAAGGCATTGTAAATATGAAGGTAATGGAAATGTCAAAAAAAGAAATTATGAAAAATATTGTAGAACCTGCAGAATATCAGATGATTAAGCAATCCTTAAGATGGGAAAAGGATCATTAACGGATAGCGGTTGTAAAAGATGGTGAGATGACCTATTGCAGCCTTTATGATTCAGAGGATGAGGATGCATTTGATAATTCTGATGAGGCTGGACTTCTCGTTGTAGGCGAAGAAGCTGAGATTCATGATGTTATTAAGCAAAACTACGAAAGGATTTTCGTATTCCACAATCAAACGATTCGTATGCTTGGTGAAATCGCTAATGTGCCTGATGAGGTGGGAAATACAGAAAAAGAAGAGATCTCAGGATATGCTGTGTGAGTATAATCAGACGAAACCATCGGAGACGGAAAAAAGA
>CANTHI010000351.1 GCA_947653505.1 uncultured Eubacterium sp. | reverse complement strand
AGTAAAAGCTGTTATAGCGTGTTCGGGTTTTAACGCTTCACCGAATCTGTTTGAAGCAGAGGGAAAAAAACAGGCAGGAAACGGGATTTATCTGATGCTGCCATTTGTGAAGCTGCATGAGAGGATTCAATATGGAGGGTATGCCTCAAATACTGCGCTGGATGGTTTTAAAAATAGTAATGCCGCCGTTATGATTGTGCATAGCTCCGATGACGAAGTTGTTCCGGTTGAATACGGCTACGAAATGTATTATGAAAAATACAGAAACGATTCCCGCTTTTGCTTTATGCCTCTCGAGAATAAAGGCCATAACTACTTCAATGACGACACATATCGAAAGGAGTTTAACGCAGGATTTGACGAATGGCTCAAAACGCTTGATTATGACTATAATACTGCGGAAAACAAGGAACGGTTTGCGGACGATAAAGCCGGATATATTTATCATAATCTTGACAGAGAGAAATGGTGTCATTCATTGGATTTGGAATTGTTCGGAGATTTTGCCAGATTTTATGATGAGCATATACATTAACCTGTATGATTCAACGAATAAACTGATAGCTGTGTGAAGACATATAGTTCCCTGACATTTTAATACTGTTGCTTTTTTCGGAACATTGTCAGTGCTATCAGACAGAACGGATTAATAATCGTAAGAGTAATCATATCTTCCTCTTATAAATAAATTGATTAAGGAACTGTAAGTAAAAGAGACATCATAAAGATGTCTCTTAATTCTACCCATGAAAGGGCTAAAAGATATTTGATTTTCTACTCATTTAAGAGCCATTTCGATTCTCTTTGATCCTCTTGGCATTATTCGTATTTATTGTCAATAGGGAATATTGACAGTTTTAAGTATTCCATAAGTTTTTTTCAATAACCTGCCTATCTGTTTTAATATTTCTATATGGTTTGTCTGTTGTTATAACTCGCATTTTGTCTATCGTCCTCATTTCATCAACCCGCAATCTCACAACTGAATTATCTTCTTCTGTGATATCAAAATAATATGATCGCTCATCTGTTGAAGATGTCTCTTTTAATGATGTTACTGGTATGACAAGAAATTTTGTGCTACAATTTTTTAAAAGATAGCACCAATGATCGTCATATAATTCCTTTGGAAAACCTCTGCACAAACTAACATATTTTATTTTTCCTGCAACAAAATCCACACAATCTGACACTATATAAATATACAGCAAACAGATAGACGCAAAAAAGAACCCGGGAGGCATGTCATGGATCAAAATTTGGAGCTGGTGCGGCAGGCGAAGCATGGAAATGTAGATGCGTTTGCCAGTCTGTATCAGGAAGTATATGAGGATTTATACCGGTTTGCAGTTTATACGCTAAAGAATCCTGCGGACGCGCAGGATGTAGTCAGCGAGACGGTGACAGACGCGTTTGCGTCGATCCGCAGGCTTCGGAAGGAGAACGCATTTAAAGCATGGATTTTTAAGATTCTGTCTGCAAAATGCAAACGTAAGCTGAAGGAGTATGTACACAGGAAGGCGGAGCTTTCCGGAGGGCTGCCGGAGCAGCTGGCGGTGCCGGATACAGTGTCTGAGCCAGAGGAGCATCTGCAGGTGCGGATGTTATACTGGGAGCTGACGCCGGAGGAACGGATGATCATTGCGTTGCATGTATTTGCCGGATATACGGGCAGGGAGATCGCAAAGCAGCTACATATGAATGAAAATACGGTCCGCTCGAAAGAAAGCCGCGCACTGAAAAAGATGAGGGAAAAATTAAAGTAAAAAGAAGATTGCAAATTATAATAATCTGGAGGTATCAGGTATGGATGATCGAAAAATGTTGGAAAAGATTGCTGATTCGGCACAGCATCTGACTGTTCCAAAAGAGCTGGAACCGGAGCAGATGAAGAAACGGATTGGGAGTACCCGGTGGAAAACGGCCTATCGTTACAGGACGATTGCTGCTGCGGCATGTCTGTGCTTTTGCTTTTCGGCGGCTGGCGTGGTGTATCATAAGGATACCGTATCGGATGGGACGCAGGATGAGCAGATAGTGGCAGGCAGTGCTGTGGATGACAGTATCGGTGAGGATGGCACTGCGGATGATACGGCAGCTGGGTCTGCAGAAACGCAGCGTAAAAATGAGGTTCGAAAGCCGGTAAAAAAGCTGGGTAAAATTTATACGCTGGCGTCAGATTATGGTACGGTGTATGATGTGCTGAAAGAAACCGGATTGTGGCAGGAGGAGCAAAAACAGGCGCAGCGTGAATATATGGCTGTGGATGATGCGCTGGATGATTCTGCGCTGAGTACGGGTACAGCGGTAAATAATCAGAAGGCGGAGGCATCTGCGGATAAGGGACTGACGCCAGAGTTTTCTACGACAAATCTGCAGGTGGAAGGTGTGGATGAGAGTGATTTTGTAAAGACAGACGGCCGTTTTATTTATGCTGTACAGGAGGATCAGATTCAGGTGCTGGATGTGCGCAGCGCGGTTCCGGCTGCGGTGGGGACAATCCGGCCGGATATGGATGAGGATACGGACCGGATTTGCGAGATGTATGTCGCAGATCAGCTTCTGACAGTAATTATACAGACCGAAAAAACGTCGTTGCGGCAGGAGGAAGGAGAAAAAGACACGGCTGGTAACCAGGAACAGGATGTGCGGGAAGCAGGTGAAATGGCAGACGAGCTTTCTAATCTGGATGCCGGACGGCAGCGTACACGAAAGCTGGCGGGGGAGGATCTGGATGTGCGTTATCTGAATACAGAGCCGGTTACGAAAGTCGTGACCTATGATCTTTCAGATCCGGTACATCCTGTGCCGGGGGATACGGCTGTGCAGGATGGCTGGTATCAGACGTCCAGAAAAATAGGGAACCGGCTGTATCTGTTTACGGACCAGTCTATGGGGATTGCGGATGATCTGCTGCGGGAGGACGCTGTATCAGACGATGCGCTCAAACAGTGGCTTCCGGCTGTGAATGACAGTGTTGTGCGTGCCGACTGTATTTATCTGCAAAAGAGAGGCAGTCAGGGAATGCTGATGGCGTCCATCGATCTGGCTGATCACAGCCGCATTCTGGATACGAAGCTGCTGGTAAATGAATGTGCGAATCTGTATGTCAGCAGCAGGTCGGTTTATCTGTATGACAGTACGTATGTAAATGGCGCTTTGCGGACGAGGATTGTCAGATTTGCGCTGGAAGAGGATGGAACGATACAGGCAGTAGCAGCGAAGACCGTCAAAGGAAGTATCGAAGACACGTTTGCGATTCATGAGAACGGAAAATATCTGCAGGTACTTACTTCGGTTACAAGTATGGATCCGTGGGAGAACCGTGTCTATGTGTTGGATGAAACTATGCAGACGGCAGGAAAGCTGACCGGACTGGCAAAGGGAGAGCAGATTTATGCGGCACGTTTTACGGGTGATATTGGATATTTTGTAACATACCGGAATACGGACCCGCTGTTTACCGTGGATTTCTCAAATCCGGAAAAACCGGAAATTATCGGAGAGCTGAAAGTGACCGGCTTTTCAGAATATCTGCATTTCTGGAGCGACGACAGACTGCTCGGTATCGGCTATGAGTCGGATCCGGACAACGGAGAAGTGACCGGCGTAAAGCTTTCGATGTTCGACATCTCGGATCCCCTGGACGTGAAAGAAGAAGCAAAGCTTGTACTGCATGGGGTCGAAGACTGTGAGGGGATGTATGATTATAAATCAGTACTTGTCAGTGCGGAAAAAAATGTGATTGCGTTTACGACAAAAACATATCGGGATACGTATCGGGAGGATTACCGGGTATTTTCTTATAAAAACGGAAAATTTGTCAGCAGGATAGAACGGACACTGGCAAATGGAACATGGGCAGACAGAAAATACTGGAGAAGCATATATACCGGTGAACGTCTGTATCTGGTCAGTGAGAAAAAAATGCTTGCATTTGAGATGGGACAGGGCTGGAAGGAAATCGGGAAGCTGTTTTACGGCTGGGTGGAACATGGAAAGGAAGAGGAAGCAGTTATATGCGGGTAATCCGCATCCATGAATACCAGAAATAAAACAGAATGGACAGCCAGGATGCCAAAGGAAGTCAGATAACCGGCAGACAGAATACAATACCATAATACGCAGGTACTTATAAAAATCATGTTATATCAGGCTCTAAGCATTTTGCATCCCGTCCGGTACACAGACCGGATGCAGAATACTTAGAGCTTCCTGCATTCTGGAATACTGAATCCTAAACATGATACAGCAGCCTTTTCGAAAACGTATCCCGATATTCACTTGGAGAAAATCCGGTTAGTTTTTTATAAGCCCTTGAAAAATTATGACTGTCCGAAAATCCGATTTCCCTGGCAATTTCTGAGATAGATTTGTTGGTATCGGTCAGCATAAAGCTGGCTGTATCCATTTTTGTTTTTAATATATATTGTTTCAGCGGTATCCCGCAAATCTGGGCGAAACGGTGTGAGATATACTTTTCATTGTATCCGAACACGGCTGCGATTTCTGAGATCTTAATATTGCGGGAAATATTTGTCTTTATATAATCGATAATATCAAAATAAATCTGCTTTTGTTCTGTCGAAAGCTCTTCTGCTGCCGCCAGGAGCCATGCGGCAGGGATTCCAGCCCGCATACTGCGCT
>CANTHI010000350.1 GCA_947653505.1 uncultured Eubacterium sp. | reverse complement strand
CTTTGGCTCATACAGGCCGTTTACTTGATGGTATTCAAGAAGAAAGAGCTATTTTCATGGACAAGGCGTATCAGGTGAACAGGGAGCTGGCGGATAGTCCGGGTATTCTTTCGATGGATACAGATGTGCAGACGCCGCTCCTAAAGCGTTGTGTGGAGCGCAATTCTTATCTGGATCAGATTTACATACAGGGCACGGATGGGATGCAGACCGGCCGTTCAGCGGGAGAGCTGGCGGACCGTTCTAACAGATGGTGGTTTATACAGATGATGCAGGAGCCGGAAGCGTTTGTGTCCAAATCCTATTATTCGGTTGCAACCGGCATGCCCTGTGCGTCTGTTTTTTTCCCAATGTATGAGGACAGCAGGCTAAAGGGGATTTATGCCGCTGATTTAAAGCTGGATTTTTTACAGGAGCTGACGGGAGAGCATTCGGATGAGGCAGACGGCAGGATTTCTTTTGTCATTGACGGGGAAGGGGTTGTGGTTGCGCATCCGGATCTGACACAGGTGGAAGAGCAGTATAATTATAAGGAACGGACCCGTACGGTGGCAGTAAAGGACGCTGCGGGAAATCCGGCTTTGGATAAAGAGGGAAATATCAGGACAGAGCAGCATCCGTTCGAAATATCGGATAATTTTAGGCAGGTTATTACACGCGTGATGGCAGGAGAAAGCGGCAGTACGAAAATATCTTATGACGGGCAGACGTATTATGCCAGCTATGCATCAATTACGTTACAGGGCAACTCGGATTCGTGGTCGCTGATCACACTGCAGAAAAAAAGCGCGGCGATGGCAGTGGCGGTCCGTATGCTGCTTGCCGCCGGAGTGGTTTCTCTGGCTGCGGTTACGGCAGTTGTTTTCTTTGTGCTGCATCTTGCCCGTAAGCTTACGGGACCGGTTGTTGCGATCTCGGGGCTGATGAAGGATGCGGCAGAAGGTGATTTTTCCGTATCAGCAGATGAGAGCAGCAGGACGGAGGTCGGACAGCTGGCGGCCAGTTATAATGTCATGGCGGGCCGCATTTCCAGTGCACTGTACCATATGACAGATTATACAAAGGATCTGCTGCAGTGTTCCGACAGGCTGCAGGCGATGGAGGAAGACATCGACGTGGTCAGCCAGGCCATGCAGGAGATTACAGACGGTACGGTGGCACAGACTTCTGAGGTCAGTCAGGTGACGGAGCATATGGCACAGATGGAAGAACGGTTCGAACGGCTCAGGGAAAAAAGCGCAGATCTGCTGGAGGAAGCCGCGCATACGGTCACATCCGGAGAGGAAGGGGTCCGCAGCATCAAAGAGCTGGAAATACAGAACCGGAACGTGGAAAACAGCATGGAATGCTCTTATGAAAAAATCCAGCTTCTGGAAACACATTCGGTCAGAATCGCTGAAATCGTACAGACGATCAGCAGTATTTCCTCAGAAACAGAGCTGCTGGCGCTGAATGCCAGTATCGAAGCAGCCAGGGCAGGAGAGCACGGCAAAGGATTTGCAGTTGTGGCAGAGTCTGTCGGAAGACTGGCTGCGGATTCTACCAGGGCAGCGGCAGATATTGATACGATGATCGGGACCTTCTGCAGCGACATTAATGATATCGTATCCCAGTTTGAAGAGATGAAGACAATGATTGCGTCTCAGATTCTGGCTGTGCAAAAGACAGGAAATATTTTTCTGGATTTTAAAAAGGTTACAGAACAGACCGAAAGCTCGGCCAGTGACATGAACGGTTTTATTCAGGAAATGTATGAGATCGACCAGCAGATTGCGGCTGCTGCACAGAGAATTTGCGACATCTCAAAGCAGGCTGAAAATTTATCCGCGCAGGCAACCGCTTCAGTAGAAAAAGAGCTGATGGATATCCAGCTCGGTGTAGAGAGTCTGACGATGGTGTCTGAGCTGATGGAGCAGGAGATGCGGAAGTTTAAGCTGAACACCGCGGACAGGCAGGAAGAGGCAAAAGAAAAAAATCCGGATGAAAAATGACGGCAACGGTCCGAAATAAACAGCTGGTAAAAGAAAAAGACATTTTCGTATGGAAGATGTCTTTTTCTTTTATACAAAAAGTCACAGGCAGACAGGCCGGCAACAGGAATCCAGATCTGTATGATATAATTTTGAATGGAACGTAGTATTGGGTTTTTTTACCGAATGATAAAAATAGGATTGATGTACCAGAAAATATAGGGTAGACTAATAGAAACAGATCAATGACAGGGCTTATCCGGCCTTGCAGGAGGACATGCAGATGAATACATCAGATCAGAAAGATTTTTTTAGTCACGGCTTCACACACGGAGGTATTTTTCATGCAGATGATATCTTCTCTACTGCGTTTCTGCGGATTTTGAATCCGGATATTAAAATCGGACGCGGTAATGTGGTGCCGCAGCATTATGAGGGCATTGTGTATGATATAGGCTATGGACAGTTTGACCATCACCAGAAAAATAGCAGGATCCGTGGAAATGGCGTGCCATATGCCGCTTTCGGGCTTTTATGGGAGCAGTTTGGCACAAGACTGCTTTGTGAGGAGGATGCAAAAAGCTTTGACAGGGAGTTTATCCAGCCGCTGGATCAGGCAGACAATACCGGAGAAAAAAATATGCTTTCCCAGATTATCGCGGACTGGAATCCGGCCTGGCAGGCGGATGTCCAGGAAGAAGCACAGGAAGAAGTATTTGAAAAGGCGGTGCTGTTTGCAGAGGAAATTTTAAAAAGGCGTATCGCACAGATCAGGGCGGAACGGGATGCTTTTGATATAGTAAGCCGGCAGGCGGATGCGTGCAGGAACGGTATATTATGTCTGGAGCGAGCCATGCCTTGGAAGGCAGCTGTCCGCAACAGGGAGATTTTATATGTAATTTATCCATCTGTGCGCGGGGGCTATAATGTCCAGGCGGTCCCGTCGCAGCAGGATGAGACGCGGCTAAAGCTCCCGTTTCCTGAAAGCTGGAGGGGGATGGATGCCGCAGGGCTGGCTGCCCTGACGGGTGTGAAGGATCTGACGTTTTGCCATCAGACAGGATTTTTATGTGCTACGGAAACACTTGCGGGAGCGCTGCAGACGGCGGAGCTTGCGATGAAAAACTGAAAAATCAGGGAGAAAAACAGAGTATGGGCATGCATTTTTTATCAGTACTGGGAACGAGCTTATATGAGCCGGTTGTTTATCATTTTCCAGGAAAAGAACAGGAAGAAAAAGAGCAGGAGTTTGTACAGACTGCTCTGATACAGTCATATAAGGAGCAGCTGCTAAACGATGGCAGAATATCGATCCTTCTGACAGACGGCGCGCGCAGCCGCAACTGGGAAGACCGGCTGTATGATGCGAAGGATGTGAAGTTCTCCAGACTATGGACTTCGGAAAAAAAGCAGGCGGTGCAGGAAGGGCAGATGAAGGCTGGAATGTGGCAGCTTCTGCAAAAAGAAGAGCCGCGGCTGGCTGAAAAAGTAACAGGGGTTTCCATTCCGGATGCAAAGACGGAGGAAGAGATCTGGTCTGTGTTTGAGACGCTTTATGGACAGATTGGGGAGGGAGATGAGATTGTTTTTGACATTACACACAGCTTCCGCTCGATTCCCCTGCTTGCGGTTACGATTATGAATTATGCAAAAGTATTGAAAAACTGTACGTTAAAAGGGATTTATTATGGTGCGTTTGAGGCGGCGCAGGTAAAGGATGGTGTAAAATATGCGCCGGTGATTGATCTGACCGTCTATAATGAAATCATGGACTGGACCAATGCGGCAGAGGCTTTTATGAAGTATGGCATTGCCGCAAAAATGAAACAGGTTTACGAAGAAAAAATGGACAGAATCTGCAAAGAAAACGATCCGGCTGCCTTTGGCAGGCAGAAAAAGCTGTGGGCGCCTGTGAGCAGAAAGATCGATGCGATGCAGAATCTGGCAGAATGTATTTATACGAACCGCGGCACGGATGCGAAAAAGCTGCAGGTGAAAAAAATGTATTATAAAAGAAGCATCCGCAACGCCTATACATATCTGACGGATATCAGCATGGAACACGCAGACCATCTGGCAAGGGAAATAAAGCCACTGTATCCTTTGATGGAAAAGATAGAGGACAGATACCGGAATTATTTTCAGAAAGAAAAAAACTATGAGACTGGATGCGGCGTTGTGCAGTGGAGCATTGATAACCATATGATACAGCAGGGGTATACGGCGCTGGAGGAGACGATAAAGACATATTTATGTGACCGGTATGGAGTGGATGACAGGACAGAATCTACCAGAGACGGCATTTTTGGAAGGATCATAACAGGGATCAGCAGATATATGCAGACGAACGATTTGTCCGGTCAGGAATTTGAGAAGCTGCGGATGCGGGAGCCGGAACGGATATGCAGTGCGATCCGCATAGATATCGATATCCATATTCTGGAAAAGTACTGCATCGATATTGCCCGGATCGATGAAATAATCCGGACCATATCTGTGCCTCTGGCAGAGCTTGGCATCAGGGTCAAGGCGCTTCGTAACGATATCAGTCATATGGGATTCCGGCTGGATCCAAAGACGGCAGAAGAGCTGGGGAGTCTGCTGAAAGAAAATTATGAGATCTTTACCGGGCTGATTACTGAGGAGGCCTATGATATGAGCAGACGTTATTTAACGATTT
>CANTHI010000349.1 GCA_947653505.1 uncultured Eubacterium sp. | reverse complement strand
TGAAATCAATCGGTTGATCGATTCGGAAAATCCCGATAAGGAAAAGGTTGAAGCAGCCTGTTTATCTGGTGTTTTCAGATGATATTGAATGGGTGAAAGAAAACTTAAATATAAATGCAACGGTTTTATATATCAGTGAAATGGGATTTGCTGATTATGAGGAGTTTACGATCATGAAGCATTGCAGGCATAATATAATAGCGAATAGTACGTTTAGTTATTGGGCTGCCTATTTGAATAATTATCCTGAGAAAATTGTGATATATCCTGCATCATGGGGGAAAGATGCCATTATGCCAGAGGAATGGTACGGAATTTAGATCCCGGAGAGGAGCTGACAAGGTATGGATAAAAAAGATATAGCAATGCAAAGGGGACTGGTCAGTATTATTGTTCCAATTTATAATATTGAACAATACTTAGAACGATGTATTGATTCTATTATAAATCAGACTTATCATAATATAGAAATTATTCTTGTGAATGATGGATCAACGGATGGCAGCGGAAACATATGTGATCAGTATAAACGTAGAGATCCGCGTATCTCCGTATTTCATGAAAGACACGCAGGAACGTCCAGAGCGCGGAATGTAGGATTAAGCCATGCGAGAGGTGAATTTATTGGGTTTGTAGATAGTGATGATTATCTGGCCCTGGATATGTATGAGACATTGCTGTGCAATATGAATGATGAAATTGATATTACATGCTGCGGCAGGAGATGTGTCGTACCGGGGAAGAAAAGCTATAATGCTTATTGTCCTGGCACTGCACGTAAATTTTCTGTTCAGGAAGCATTAGAAGAACTTCTGTTACTTAGACATATTAGTTTTTCGGTCTGTACAAAGCTGTTTCGGAGGGAGTTGTTTTGTGATATCAGATTTCCGGTCGGAAATACATGTGAGGATATACCTGTCACATATCATTTGATAAAAAAAAGCAGGAGCATACTTCATATAGGGACACCTAAGTATTATAACTTTTACCGGGAGAATAGCAGATCGTCACATTTGACAGATGCACGGTGGATGGATTACACGATTGCTGCCAGGGATATTCTGCTAAATATTAAAAAGACATTTCCTCAGCTGGAGCGGCAGGCGGAAGCAAGATATTTGTTAAGTGCGATGACTACGCTGAAAGGGATTCAGGAAAGTAAAAACAATTTTGCTGAGGAGAAAAACAGATTGGAAAGAATGCTGAGAGCTATGTTTTTGCGGGGAATTTTGAATCCGTTTGTTCAGAAATTATATAAAAAAGCACTGATAAAATGTATGATTTTAAGAAGCGTGGATTGGACCAAAATTTAAGGAAAAGCAGGAGGGATTCTATGCAGACGATGCCTCTGGTATCTGTCATCATACCAGTTTATAATAGAAAAAAAGTGATTGGGGATGCGATAGATTCCTGTATAAAACAGACATATAAAAATATTGAAGTTATTATATGTGATGATCATTCATCAGATGGTATAAAAGAATATATACTTGAGAGGATGGCGCAGGATAGCCGCATCAGATTTTGCGAGAATGAGCAAAACAGGAAGGGTGCAAACGCAGCCCGTAATACAGCAATTCGTATGTCACGAGGAAAATATATTACTTTTTTAGATTCAGATGATTATCTGTTAGACGATGCGATTGAGAACAGGGTCAAAGTATTTTCTCAAAATGAAAATGTTGCTTTGGTATATGGAAATGTATACTGTGAATGCCGGGGAAGAAAAAGTAAGTGGATTTATCATGATCTGAGAAAAGAAGGTATTGGACAGAAAAAATTTTTAATGGAAAATCTGGCACTATGTATACAAAATTCTATCATGGTCAGGACCGATGTGCTTAAAAATATAGGTTTGCTGGATGAGAAGCAGAAAGGCTGGACGGATGACGGCCTGGTTGTTGCGGTAGGAATGAGATACAGGCTTATGCATTGTGGAAAATTTATCAGTGTGAATAGAAAAAGTAATGAAAGTATGACCGGAAATAAACGCAATATGTACGAGGGCTGCAAAATGATGGTGCATAAGTACAAAAAGGATATTATCCGGTATGCTTCTTTGCGAAGATATTTTTTATGGAAAATACGACTGGTTTCGTCATATTGTTATGTGAAAGAGATAGAATGCAGCAATAAAATCTGGAAAGAAGTGTGGAAGTTTTTTCATGAGTATATCAGGGAAAAGATCAGACCATATTTTAAAGTATATTGCGAATAGGCAGGAAAAGATCAGACCATATTTTAAAGTATATTGTGAACAGGCAGGAAAAGATGAAAGTATTACGCTTTTAAAAGTAATTAAAAAATAGGAGTTAGCTGCTATGGATTTTATACCGGTAAATGAACCTCTGTTAAATGGTAATGAAAAAAAATATTTATGCGAATGTATTGATACCGGATGGATTTCGTCAGAAGGACCATTTGTAAAAAAATTTGAGCAGAAAATGTGTGATACAGTGGGGAGAAAATACGGAATTGCGGTTTCAAATGGTACTGCGGCATTGGAACTGGCTGTACAGGCATTGGAAATTGGCAAAGGGGATGAGGTAATTCTGCCGACTTTTACGATTATTTCCTGTGCGATGGCAATTACAAAAGCAGGGGCTGTTCCGGTGCTGATTGACAGTGATTTGCATACGTGGAATATGTGTGAAGAAGAGATAGAAAAAAAGATCACACCAAGAACAAAAGCGATTGTAATTGTTCATTTATATGGTCTTCCGGTAAAAGTAGATAAAATTCTTGCATTGGCTGAAAAATATCATTTAAAGGTGATTGAAGACGCGGCCGAGATGCATGGTCAGACATATAAAGGAAAACCATGTGGTAGTTTTGGCGATATTAGTACATTTAGCTTTTATCCGAATAAACATGTGACAACAGGCGAAGGCGGAATGCTGATGACGGATGATGATCAGCTCGCGGAGCGTTGCAGGCTGCTTAGAAATCTCTGTTTCCAACGGGATGCGCGTTATGTGCATGATGAGATTAGCGGTAATTACAGATTTACAAATCTGCAGGCGGCGGTTGGTATTGCGCAATTAGAAAGACTGGATGAATTTGTTGGGAAAAAAAGGTGGATGGGTTCTTATTATACTGAAAAACTATGTGATATAGAAGGAATTCTATTGCCGGTTGCGCATACTGATTATGCAGAAAATATTTACTGGGTTTATGGCATTGTATTGGATAAAAATATTCAGGCTGACAACAGAGAGGTTCAAAAGCTTCTGGCAGAAGAAGGAATCGGTTCGAGGACATTTTTTTGGTGTATGCATGAGCAGCCGGTATATCAGAAGCAAAAAATGTTTTTAAATGAATCCTATCCTAATGCAGAGTATTTAGCCAGAAAAGGATTTTATATTCCTAGCGGAATGGCGTTAACAAAAGAGCAGATGGATTATGTGGCTGAAAAAGTAGCAGAGGTAATTCACAGGCTGTCAAAAAAGAGGTAATAGATGGGCAGCAGTTATTTGGAGAGAATCAATGAAACAATTTGAAGAAATAAAGAAAAAAGATAAGTTAATCGCTATGATTATCCGAAATGAATATGTATGTGATGGTGTAAAGTTTATGACACCGGATGAGTATTCCCAACAGGTAGCGTATATGCATCATCCGGCTGGAAAAACGATTGATGCACATGTGCACAATGCCGTACATAGAAACGTTGTATATACGCAGGAGGTTTTATTTATTAAGAAAGGGAAAGTGCGGGTCGATTTTTATGATGATTATGAGGATTATCTGGAAAGCCGTATTTTAGAGTCAGGAGATACATTGTTACTTGCTTCTGGCGGTCATGGGTTTAAAGTGCTGGAAGAGACGGAAATGATAGAAGTCAAGCAGGGACCTTATTCTGGAGATATGGATAAAAAACGATTCGAGGGAATCGAAGATGATGGGATCATCATGAGCTGAAAAAGTAATGTGAAAGGTTTGGTTAAAATGCTGGTATTCAATACAAAACAGGATTATTTTGATTATATAGAAAATCATCCGGAACAAAAAATCATTATTTATGGTGTTGGAAATGAAACGAGGATGAATTACAAATATATGGGGCATGCAGATTATTTTTGTGATCAGAGAGCGGAAGAAATAAAGCTTTTTGAAGGGGTTCCATGCATACTGCCAGCAAAACTTGCTGATTTTCAGGATAGAATCACGATTCTGATCTGCATCAGAGACGAAGAAATTGTGAAAAAGATTTATCAGATGTTCGATGATATGCGGGTTGATGCAGAAGTTTTTTATTTTTTTGATAATAAATCGTTTCCATATTTTGATTCAACTCCGTATATTTATTATGCTGAGCCGAAAGATCGGTTAAGAATACGTCTTGTTCATAATGATGATGGCTGGATACTGGGTAAGTTTGCCAGAAAATTGCAGGAAGAGTTAACGAAGCTTGGACAGGAGGCAGATATAGCGGAAGAGGAGGATGCGTCAGTAGATGTTAATCATTATATTTATTATGGTGCTTTGACAAAGTTTTATGGAAATTATAAGACAATAAGGACTACAATGATTACACACGTTAATTGTCTAAAATTAGCGGACCAGATAAAATATCAGGCTCAGAATCATGTGACAGGTATCTGTATGTCTTCAGATACGTTAAATAAGTTATCTTCCTGGGGGATACCACGAAATAGAATCTGTT
>CANTHI010000348.1 GCA_947653505.1 uncultured Eubacterium sp. | reverse complement strand
GTACGGTTTCCGTTATACGGACGACGGTTTTTACGATCGAAGTTACGTTTACGACAATTCCGCCTAATACAGGGATCTCCTGACACTTTAGCAGCTCAAGCTCCTTTAAAATCCCGCTATAAAATACCATTCCTGCACATGCTACCAGTACAGCCCCTCTGACCTCTTCCTTATGGTTTATGATCTGTGCATCGCAAAGCACATGGCTTCTTATCTCCGTCCGGATCCCACAGGCTTCCAGTTCTTTCCGGATGGCTTCACAAATACTGCGCGCATTTTCATTCAGACTGTGTCCAATCAGACTGACCGCATCCAGTCCGGCCTGCACTGCCGCTATTTTTACCGCTGCCACAATCATCATCCGTGTCTCTTCTTCTGTGTATCTGCATCTGCCATAATCCCGCAGAGACAAAATCCACCGGTCCGCAAATCCCATTTTTTTATGTTTCCAGTCCGTGCCTGCAATCCGGCCAAACTGTGTAATCCCATACAGCTGTGTCAGGTCGTCAGTATAATGGATTCTTTCGCTCAGCACAAAGCTAAGAAACAGCCAGAAAACACAGGCACATGCTGCCAGAAGCATCCCGGACATGACATACCCTGCCTGCAGTCCGGCTGGCTGCTGCACCCCGTTTTCTTCCTCCTTTGCAGATGTTTTTGTGCTGTCACTGCGACTGTCTGCATGTGCATGCCGTTCATAAAACTGGTCTTCTTCTTCGGTAAACGCGCTTTTGCGCTGTGCAATTGTATCTGCCAGAGCTGACAGGTCGTTCAGGCAGTTTTTCTTTTGTTCCAGAATATCCGGATCTGCAATCTCAGCAGAAGCCTGCTGCAACAGGATCAGCCTGTGGCTTCCCATACTCTTTTCCAGCTCCTTTTGCTGTCCTCGCAAATATCTGAGCACCGCAGCGGCTGTCTTTTCACAGTTTTTTCTGCTGTTATGTATGATCCTTACCTGAAACACAGCCGCACCCTCTGACTGTCCGTTTAGCCCTCTGCTTAATGTGACGCATTCTTTCAGATCTGATGCACGCTGGCTGGTCTGGCTGGCTGCAAAGTCGTACATCTGCGTACTGGTAACAAGCCCTTCAAAAGCATTCGCAATATCACAACTTCGTTTTCTGTTTTCCGAAGAGACAAAAAAAGTGAGTTCTGTTTCATATACATGCCCTGCATCCAGCTGCAGCAAAACGGATGTTTTCTGATATTCCATCTTACTTTCATAAATACGCTCAAAAGCCAGAACACGCTCCACATTCTGTATCTGTTCCTCCGTCAGCTCCTCCGCCTCTTCCTCTGATTCGGGATCCTGAACCTCCTTTAGGTTTTCCACCGTCCGTACAGAAGCTGCATAACTAAAAATCCCTCCCAGAACAGCCCCTGCAGCCATCGCCACTGCAATCCTGCGCCAGTGCAGCATCATCTCTGCGATAAGGGCTGGCAGGCTGATTTCTCTTTCTTTCATCTGTTTTTCTCCATCTGTCTGTTTCGTTTTTTACCTTTCTATAAACCTGTCTTCTTTCACAAACTTTCCATCCCCTGCACGGTATACGGCGTCACATCCTGCTATTGTCGTCAGTCTGTGTGCGATCATGATCATCGTCTTTTTTCCATGCAGTGCATGAACAGCCTCCATAATCGCCCCTTCTGTCTCATTGTCCAGCGCCGAGGTTGCCTCATCAAACACGAGTACATCAGGATTCGTAAATAATGCACGCGCAATCCCGATCCGCTGGCGCTGTCCGCCGGACAGGCGAACGCCCCGTTCTCCGATTGCAGTATCCAGCCCTTTCGGAAGGCTCCTTACAAAATCCGCAAGCTGCGCTTCTTCAAGCGCCGCCCAGACAGCATCGTCCGTATGCGCATCCTGCACATGTCCAAAAACTACATTTTCACGAATCGTATCATCCAGCATAAAGATCATCTGCGGAATATAGCCTATATGCGCGAGCCATCCGGGCATATTGGAAGATACATCCACACCATCTGCCAGTACCTGCCCCGTCTGTGGCGTCAGCAGCCCAAGCAGCAGATCCGCAGCTGTTGTTTTCCCCGCACCCGATGCCCCTATGAGTCCGACGGAGCTGCCGACAGGAATGGTCAGATCTGCACCGGAAAAAATCGCCTTCTCTCCACCCGGATATGTGTACCCGATTCCCTGCAGCCGGATTTCCCTCTGCAGCGGCAGCGGCTTTCTATCTGTATTTTTTTGAACAGCCTCTTCTTCCAGCGCTCCCAGATTTTCCAGCATATTGTCAAGCGCCGGCTCATAAAACGTAGCCTGCGCCAGTCCCTGCAGCATCCGGTTTGCAGACGGCAGCAGCTTAACCGCGGCCATAACAAAAGCAGACAGAGACGGCAGCAGGGCATCCATACTGTAGCCTGCCGCAATCATAATTCCCAGTACTGCCATCATGGAACAGATCGAAACAAGCTCGATCAGATTTCGCGGAACATTCTGCAGGGTGCTGTTCCAGCGCGCGGCATTCACCATCTTCTGCCCGCTTTTTATGAAGTTATCCAGAAAAAACGTTTCTGACTGCGTGACCTTTACTTCCTTGATACCGGAAATCGACTGCAGCAGCCATTTATTTGACGCTGCATAGGTCTTCTGATAAATCTCACCCTCCCTGCGCAGAAGCTGCCGGAACCCCCTGGACAGCAACAACAGCAAAAGCAGCAGTGTGGCCGCAACAAAAGATGTCATAAACGGGTTGATCACAAAGATAGTCAGAACGACCGCAAATGCAACGACCGCCTCTGTGGCAAAGCTCAGAATAACGATCAGCATATCAAACGAATTGTGCGCGTCTTCCTGCACAATCCTTACAATCTCACCGGACTGTGCCGAAAGAAAATATTCATAAGGCCGGTTTAAATATACCGCCAGCAGTCTGGACTGCGTCATAAACCGGTTGTTATATACAAACCGGTACTGTATCGAATACTCAAATGTCAGATAAGCCGCTTTGACCACAAAAATAACAACCAGCGCTGCAATACACCAGACTACAAAATCAACATGACTGCTGATCCCGAATATCCGGCAGATCCATGCACAGATCTGATTCTGCGTGATAATATCCGGATTCATGACAGCCGTAACGAGCGGCAGCATCATAGATACTCCCAGCACTTCAAAGCCTGCACCAAGTAACATCATAAAAAATAATATGACTACCCGTTTTTTCTGATGTCTGTTTAATAGTTTGTAGAATTTTTTAAATACACGTATCATAACGTTTTGCACATCCTAACTGAACGTTTCTGGCAAAAGGAACGTCTGACTGACCGGTCCGATAACCTGAACAATCTGATGTTTATATTCATCCTCTGTCAGAATTTTATTTTGAAACTCCGGTTTCCCTCCATAACGAAGAACTCCTGCTATATAAGATGCCTGAATCTGTCCCAGATCTACTGCCCATTTACCCGCTAAATACAGATCATATGCCATAACGGTAGCAGTCGGACCCATGATCAGCAATATCATATCGTATCCGTTTCTTTTTCTAATTTCTTCTATAATCTCATCGTAATAGTCGAACGCATTTCTCGCAGGTACAATCACTCTCATAATGCTTTTTGCATGATAAAGCAGATCACTATTTACTCCTAACTTTGTATATTCTCCTTCTACAATCAGCACTCTTTTCCCATGCCAGATCGTCTGTATCAGTGATGTTTTCTCATAAAATTTGTTTTCCGTACCCCCCCCCGGTAACTGATCCAGCCTTGCAAAAAGCGCATCATAATAAATCTGGTTTCTGCAAATGATCTGGAAAAGCTTCTTTCTTCGAAACAGATTAAAAGCTGCCCAAAACTTAACCTCACTTTTTGCATATCCCTTATAAGTACCTGTAAGCGGTGTTATGGCGATCAGAAATCCGGGTGTTGTACGCATATCCAATGCCAGAATTTCCTTTAGTCTTCCAGCAAGCGCAGAATCCATTTTCTGAAAATCGATCGGACTTTTTTGTAACATAAGATTCATTTCCCCGTCCCCAAATCTGCTGATGGAATACCCTTTCTGAACCTTTCTGACTGTCTGTTCCCATGTATAAAATGGAATCGGATACCGGATCTGATGTATCCGGGTTAAAAAACGAATCGCAAAATAAAATCTGTCTGACAAAAACGCTTTTAACGTTAACCTCAACGCTTTTCCTCCTGTCGGGGCAGATACAGATAATCTCCGGATCTGCTCTCTTTCATTTCATATCCAAGCTTTTTCATCGTCTTGTCTACGGTATTTACATTCTCTTCAAATATTTCCACAAAAATCACTGGCTGATCCCTTTTGATCAGTTCCGCTCCACCCAGCAGAATTTCATTTTCAAAACCTTCTACATCTATTTTGATAAAATCGATCTTTTTTTCTATCTTTTCTTCTGTCTTTTCTTCCATCTTTTTACCAGCCTCCGGATCCATTATCAGTTCATCCAGTGCACAGCAGGCTATACCCCCCCCCTTGCAATATTGCAGTACCGTACCGCCATAATTTTTTTCATTAAAACTCTTTATCTGCACTGATGTCTGTTTTCTTCCTAACGCAAAATTATAAAGCGACACCTGATCCAGTCCATTTATCCTGCAATTTTTGCATAACATTTTGTAAGTATCCCTCACTGGTTCAAAAGAATAGACATGGCCCGCATTGCATATTTTGGCAAAATATATCGTATGGTTTCCGATATTTGC
>CANTHI010000347.1 GCA_947653505.1 uncultured Eubacterium sp. | reverse complement strand
AGCCGGCGTCCGCGTAGCCGTTATGTGACATTCTATGTTTGTAAATTCATTTTTCCGCTTAAATTAGTGCATATGCTGCCGGACCCCCCTGACTATCAGTTACCCAGAATCAGTATCCCCATCAGCAGCAACATCAAAAACGCCCCAATCAGCATAATAAAATTTAAAACAGCATTTACTTTACTCTTACATACTTTTGCAAAAAAGAAGTAAGCGAAGATACCTGTCAGACCACCAGCTGTATTCGCCAGCAGATCTGTAATATCCGTCACACCTGCTGCCAGCACGAACTGAAGAATCTCCAGTGCAAGACTTGTTAAAAATGACGGTGTAAGCCGTCTGAGCCATCCCGCATTTCTCATTCTCATACAGGAAAAGACACCAAAAGGAATAAATATCAGTACATTATCTACAATCTCCTGTATATAGATACGGCCATTAACTTCAACAGATCCTGCAAACGGTATCAGATTAACGCTCCGGATCTGGCCTGTATTAGAAAAAGGTATCTGCATTTTAAATAAAATAATCCATACAAGTGCTCCAAAATAAATTGTAAATAAAATATTTGTCAATTTTCCTGATCCCATATTCTGCTCCCGACATCCCTGTTTGTAACAGTTCAGATAACCCATTGAACTGTTACGTATCCAGCCATCAGAAATCGCTTTGCGATGTGCTGACTCCTCTGCTTCAAAAAACTTTTATTCACTTAATAAAGCCCAGCTCCTGCAGCTTTTCTACCGTACGGGTATCCTCTTTTCCTACCCTTACAAACGCGGTTCCATCTTTTTCCGTATCTGTGTCCATAAGCCGTCTGACCCCCGAGCCATTCAGAACATTTCTGAATCCTTCCTCATCCCTGACATCCAGAACCAGATTTCCTATCGTATTGTTCCCGTACTCCTCCGTTGACTGATCAGCGGTATCCGGCTCAGCAGTCTCTTTTGATTTGTCATCTTCAGCTTCATTCTCTCCCAAATTGTCCTGTATATCTGATACAACTGCCTCATAGAGCTGTTTTGCATCTGTTTCGGCAATCCTGACCTCTTTCGAAGTCCCATCGGACTCGTAGGATTCCCATGTTCCTCCATACACTTCGATTTCCGGATAGTGTATTCCAAAAATCTGTTTCAGCGTGACCTCCGGTTTGCCGGCATAAGCCTCAATCTGTCCGGATACACTGTCAGCTTCATCCAAAACAGGAATTTCATACGATCTTTTCAATGTTGAATTATCTTTTAATAAATATTCAATCAATACATATTCTGTGCTAACTCTGTTATTATTTACAATCTTTTTAAGTTTTTGTCTGGAATCGATGATCTGTCTGTGGATATCGTGTACCCATTCTATTTCTTCTGATGCAGCCGCGAGCATATTCAGACGGCCATCTACCCTGACTGCCTGTATTTCTCCAACAGGCGGTATTTTGCTTTCCAGTCCTATTACATCCAGATTCAGTGCTATATAACAGCTACAGATAACTGCCGTATAAATAATGCTTTCCCGAAGCTTTGCTTTTGTAAAGACATGCACGCTGCGCTCCAGCAGCATCTGTGTAATATAAAAGACAATCATCCCTGTCACTATTACAACGGTTATAATCATCATAAAGGACTTTGTGTAAAACATACTGCTGATCAGCAATGCTACGAGCGCCGATGTACATATTGCTGCTCCCCACCGGAAAATTGGCTTTAACCACTTTACGGTAATGACATCTCCCGCCGTCTCAATATGTTTTTTCTCATACGCAATTAGCGCAACTACCACAAACAGCACAGCTGCTGCAAAATAAAACGGCAGCTTATCCATATTGTGAAAGGAATCTTTAAAACCCTCATTGGCTGCTATATTGACATTCACCCCGATCCGGCGTTGGAAATAAATGATCGGTGTAAATATTCCCAACGAATGAGGCAGTGAATATGTCTCCAATCCATAACAGACAATGCCGATCATAGTCTGAAAGATAAACAGACATCCATCATATAAAAAGTTCAGAATCAGATAGATCACCGGTACGGCAGCCATATTTCCTACAAACATTAACACACAGACAGCCGCACTAAAGAAAAACGTGTTTTCTACTACCGCGGTAACAATCCAGATCAGATAGTATTTCATGATACTCCCATCCACGCATCCATGTATGGCGCCTGCACCAAGAGCCAGAAATGCTGACAGTGTCACTGGTACAATCAGAAATAGCAGTCCGGTCACATAATTTGTCGCAAATAAGGTAATCCTGCTGACTGGAAATGTATGCATCATATTTGAATTTCTGCCTGTAAACAAATAGGAAAACACAAACATCGCACATAACAGTGCCGAGAACGCAAAAAATATCACAAACAATCCCATTCCGTCCCATATCTGTGACACCATCACATACTTCATTTCGGAAACCTGTTCGTCTATATTCTGATATCTGAGCACATCCGACAATGACCCATACACACTCACCGGAAGCGCCAGCAGATAAAATAACAAAATTGCAGCCCACAAACACCATCCTCCGGTAAGATTGTGTTTGAAAACAGCTTTGTTAAATAAGGATATCTTTGACTTCATACTCAGCGCCTCCCAACTCGTATATAAAAATCTCCTCCAGCGTCAATGGAAGAATATCCAGTAAAATCGGTTTCAGTGAAGCAATCTGTGTCCGGATCAGCGCCTGATCACCACGAATAATCAGGGTATGCACTCTTCCTGCCTGTGACCTGTGCAGTACATCCATCCCATCCGGAAGCACCGGAAGCTGTTCACCCTCAAATGCTGCCTGTATCTTGGAAACACTGCCCTGCAGATCATCCAGCGATTTTTCCATAATGACTTTTCCATGATGCATAATGCCCACATGATCACAGACATCTTCCAGTTCGCGCAGATTATGTGAAGATACAAGCACTGTCGTTCCATGCTCCGCCACATCTGACATCAGAAGACTCCAGATCTGTCTGCGCATCACCGGATCCAGTCCGTCCACGGGCTCATCCAGAATCAGCAGCTTCGGTCTGCAGCAGATTGCCAGCCAGAACGCCGCCTGTTTCTGCATACCTTTCGAAAGCCTGCGGATCGAATGTCTGCGGCTGATCGTTGGAAAACATTCCTGCAGCCTTTCAAACAATTTTGTATCAAAAGACGGATACATATCCTGGTAAAACCGTACCATGTCTTTGAGATTTGACTGGTTAAAATAAAAAATATCATCCGGAATATAGGCAATTTCCGCTTTTACCGCAGCATTTTCATAAACAATCTGTCCATCTACCCGTATTTCTCCTTCATCCTGACGATATGCGCCTGTAATATGCCTGATGATTGTAGATTTTCCTGCCCCGTTTGGTCCTACCAGTCCGTAAATCGCGCCTTTTTTCACATGCATCGTAACATGATCCAGCGCCATAAACTGCTCAAACCGTTTCGTTACATTGATAACTTCTATCATTTCTGCGCACCTCCCTGCTGCAATTCATCGATTCTCTGCCTGAGTTCATCAGGGTCCTTCTTCAAATACAAGAGCTCTGTCACTGCCTCATCAAACTGTGCCAGCAGCATTTCCTGTCTGCCTGAACGGACCTCACTCAGCGGCGCAGCAAAACTTCCCCTGCCCGACACGGTATAGACGTAGCCTTCCTGCTCCAGTTCACGATACGCTTTCTGGATCGTATTCGGATTGATCGCCAGCTGACTCGCCAGCTCCCGCACACTCGGGAGCTTTTCATCCTGGCGGATCACATCAGAAAGAATCAGCCTGCGCAGACCGTCTTTGATCTGTTCGTAGATAGGCCTTGCGTCACGATAATTTAATTCCAGCATATGCCATTCCTCCTTTCCATCAATCTGCATGCACAGACCTCTCCATCTTCCTGCAAAATACGTTACTATTCACGGCCTGGGAGGCCGCTCATAGTAAGGAACTGTATGCAAATAACTTAAAGCATTTGCTTGTCTTTTTCTCCGATAGCACTGTTCAAAAATCAGTTACATAGCCCGCTATGCGCCTGATTTTTGAGCAGCACTCTCGAAGAAAAATCCTACGCACTATTTAAAAGTTATTTCTGTACAGTTCCTAACCGAAAAAACACCAGCCCGAATAGAATGGGCTGCGGTTTATGCGCTTTGGCACATACTAAAATATTTTTTAATTAACCTGAACTACACCAAATCCGCCATCGCAAAGCTTGATTTTTTCAGCGCGCAGTAATGCCGTCCTTTTACTGCCGTAAATTTCAGCACACAGTAATCCGGATCCGTGACACCGCCGCTATAGTACATTGTGTCTCCGGGGTGCCACAATTCCTGCTTAATTTCCGCATCCTGCAATACCTCCATTGTGCCCACAAGCATGACGCCTTCATACTTAAAGCGCCCTTTACTATAAAAATAAATGCTTGCTTTCGGATTTTTCATGTACTGCTGTGTACGCATGGAAGACGTATTTGTCGAAAAGTAAAAGCTGTCTCCCTCAATTTTGCCGGGTGCAAACATTGCCTTGATTGTCGGAAACCCCTCCTCGTCCACGGACGCTATAAACGCCGTTTTCTGTTTTTCAATAAATGTCATCAGCTGCTGCCTTGATTTCATTGGAAATCCCCCTCTCATGTTTACTTATTTTTATATCGTTCCTTTGTCAGCGTGTCAAGGATTCTCTGTCCCCTCAAAAGCGCTGGTTCCAATGGTCAGATTCGGGCTGTTGAA